>JAENXM010000082.1 GCA_016649525.1 Actinomycetota bacterium | reverse complement strand
TCGTGTATCCAGTACTCCCCCTCGCCCAGCGGTACCGCTTCAACCGCCGGAATGAAAAGGAGGCATCCCCGCAACACCTCCGCGGAATCGCGGTCGTCAATGCCCGAGAGGCTCACAAGGAGCCTTCCCTTGTACGACGAGCACGACCGGATGGTCACGTCCTCGAAGCGCGAAGGGGCCGCCTCGAGGAGAAAACGCCCCCCCGGGCTGAACCGCCCGGGCCAGTCGCTCATGCCCGCCACGATTACGGCCCCACGAACTCCGTGGGGCCGGTCTATCCTCCCTACGACCAGGAGTTCAGCCTCTCCCGGCACTTCACTCTCTGCCATCAATCAAGAATCTCTACGATAGCGTTCTTGCCCTGCTTGGTGGCAGAGGCTTTGACAATTGTGCGCAGGGCCTGCGCTATTCGGCCCTGCTTCCCGATCACCTTGCCGATGTCGTCGGGGTTTACCTTCAGCTGCAGGATAACCGAGCGCTCCCCCTCGATTGCTTCAATCTCGACGTCGTCGGGATTATCAACCAGTGCCTTCGCCAGATACTCCAGTAGTTCTTTCATCGTCCGTGCCTCCGCTAGTCTTGGGAATCTTGAACTGGTCCCAGATCCCTTCTATCTTCATCAGATTCTGAACCTGTCGGGTCGGCTGTGCTCCCTGCTTTAACCAGTGCAAAGCTCTTTCGGGATCGATCCTTATGGTGGATGGTTCGGTCATCGGGTTGTAGAATCCGAGCGCCTCGATATAGCGGCCATCCCTGGGCATGCGTGAATCGGCCACCACAATCCGGTATGAAGGCTGCTTCTTTTTGCCCGTCCTGCGAAGTCTGATCTTAACCAAGAAATCCCTCCTTTCGTTATTCTATCAAAACCCGGGCCGTCAGAAAGGAAACAGCCTCTTCATCATACCCATCTCGCCGCCCTTGCCGGAGAACTGCTTCAGCAGTTTCTGCATCTGCGCGAACTGCTTGACGAGCTGGTTTACATCCTGGGTGCTGGTACCGCTGCCGGCTGCGACACGCCGGCGGCGGCTTGCGTTGAGTACGTGCGGGTTCTGCCTTTCCTCGCGTGTCATCGACTGAATTATAGCCTCGATCCTCTTCATGCGCCTGTCGTCGAGGTCGAGCCCGTAGGTACCGGCGACGTTCCCCATACCCGGCACCATCTCGAGGACCTTCGATAATCCTCCCATACTGCGGAGCTGCTCCATCTGCTCGAGGAAGTCATCGAAGTCGAACCTGTGCTTGCGGAGCTTCTCCTCGAGCTTGCGGGCGCGCTCCTCGGTCATGGTATCCTCGGCCTTCTCGACGAGGGTCACTATGTCACCCATCCCCAGTATGCGGGAGGCGACCCGGTCGGGGTGGAAAACCTCCAGGTCGTTGACTTTCTCGCCGACCGAGGCGAGCTTGATGGGCTTTCCTGTCACGGATTTCATGGAGAGTGCCGCGCCCCCGCGCGCGTCTCCGTCCATCTTGGTGAGGATGATCCCGTCGAAATCGACCTTGTCGAGGAAAGCCAGCGCCACGTTCACCGCGTCCTGGCCCGTCATCGCGTCCACAACGAGCAGGCTCTCACCGGGGGGTACCGAGCTTTTTATGTCCACCAGCTCCTGCATCATGTCCTCGTCTATGTGGAGCCTGCCGGCGGTATCCAGTATCACCACGTCGCGACCGGTGCGCGTCGCTTCCCGCAGGGCTTCCTCGACTATCGCGACCGCGCTCTTGTGCCTGTAGTAGGCTACCGGCACGTCTATCTGGCCGCCGAGCGTCTGTAACTGCTCCACCGCAGCCGGGCGGTATATATCGGCCGCGACGAGCATGGGGTCCCTTCCCTGCCGGCGGAGCATGACGGCGAGCTTCGCCGCAGCGGTCGTCTTTCCGCTGCCCTGCAGGCCGACCAGCATGATGACCGAAGGCGGGTGTGACGCGAACTTAAGGGCCTGTTGCGTGCCTCCCAGTATGTCCACCATCTCGTCATACACGATCTTTACCACCTGCTGGGCCGGGGTGACGCTCTTTGTGACACCCTCCCCCACGGCACGCTCTTTCACATGCTCGACGAACTGCTTGACTACCTTGTAGTTGACGTCCGCCTCGAGCAGCACCATGCGGATCTCCCGCATCGCGGCATCTACGTCTTTCTCTGTCAGTTTGCCCTGGCCCCTCAGCTTCGCGAATACGCCCTGGAGCCTGTCGCTAAGGCTGTCGAACATGAGCGCCTCTTTTACACATCCATGTGAGAATCGCTCCCATATGCTAATGATAAGTTATCGGGGTGTCAAAGGTGAGGTCAGCATGACCACACGCAGAAGCCCGGCTGTAAGCCGGGCTTCTACCGGTCGGCTATCCGTTATCGCTGGCTATGATTTACCGAGGATCCTGAACATCTTGGTCCCGCACTTCTCGCAGGTACCCTTGAGCGCCTTCCTCTTGTTCTTCATCTCGACTTCCTCGGGATCTTTCATATCCCGCTTTGCCTTGCACTTTACGCAATACGCTTCCGCCATTTTTCCTCCTTTGCCCTAGAGCCGGGTCTATTCGGCGTTATTAACCTATCCGATTCATATTTTTACCATCGGGGCGAATATACCTTTGTTCGGGACCGAACGTTTTCCTCCTCAGGAAAATGGTAAATCCTACCAACGGGGCACCGACCCCGGAATGTTATACTCTCACTTGTCCAAAGTCAAAGGAGAGGCCATGTCAGACACGTTCGATGAGGTACGAAGAGGCTTCCACTCGAGCAGGGGGAACGAAGCGGTCAAGGCCCTTTCTAAACGAGGGTTCGACGCCAGGTACTTCTACTCTGCGGAAGAGGCTGTGGCGGCGGTCCTGGACATCATCCCGGCGGATGCCACGGTTGGAGCGGGAGGATCGGTCACCCTTCAAGAGCTCGGTGTACTCGAGCGCATTTCCGAGAGGGGCACCCGCGTCATATCCCACAGGCCGGAGATGGACATGGCCGAGAGCCTCGATGTACGAAAGGAAGCCGTCAGGGCCGCCTTCTTCCTCTGCTCGAGCAACGCGATAACCATGCGGGGCGAGCTCGTCAACACCGACGGCATCGGCAACAGGGTAACCGGGATGATATTCGGACCGGAAACCGTGATAGTGCTCGCGGGTGTGAACAAGCTCGTCGCCGACAGGGACGAGGCATTCTCGCGGGTCCGTAACGTCGCGGCCCCCGCCAACGCCCGCCGTCTCGGGCTCGATCTTCCGTGCGTGGAGCGAGGCAGGTGCGTCGAATGCCGCAGCCCGATGAACATCTGCAGGGTCACCGCGATCATCAGCCTGAAGCCCATATGGACGGATCTGAAGGTATTCCTCATCGGGGAGTCTTTGGGCTTATGAAAGCATGTCCTTGAGCCTGGAAACCGCGGGATGGAGGTTTCTCAAAGCTCCCAGGATCCGGACGACCCTGGCGGATCTAGCGGGGATCCTCGGGCGCGCGGCCCTCAGGGCTTCGAGCCACGAGCGAGGGTCCTCACGGGAGACCACGCCCTCCAGGTTATAGATGCTTATGTCCCTGGTGCCCGCCGCGAGCGACGCCTCCACCCCCACCATCAATTCTTCGACCGTCTCGAAAGTCGGCTCGTTGCCGAGAACCCCGGTGCCTGTCACTCCCAATGACACCGCCGCCCTCCCGCCGTACTTGTTCCGTAGCCGAACGGTGGTCTCATACACGAGCGAGTTGGCGTCTAAAACGCTTACGCGTCCGCCTGTCATCCCCTCGAACATCGATACGTAAAGCATCGGGCTGATGAGGTCCCAGTCGATACCGCTTACAGGGGTCTCCATCATGTCCTGGACGGTTTCCCCGTCACCGAACAGCTCTATCGCAACCCAGGGGAGGACTGCGGCAATAGTTCTGATTCCCCTGCTCCTTATCCAGGAGTTGAGCTCGATGAGTCCGCATCTGGCCTCACGGAAACGCTCGGGGTTGAGGTTCTCCTTCAACATGTCGAGGACGCGCCTGCCTCCGCCTCCTTCCTGCGCCCCAAGAAAGGCCGATATCTGCTCCAGAGGAAGCTCGAGGTCCACCGCTATCATGTCCGGGAGGACCCCGTTGTCATCAGCCCACGCGATCAGGCCGCGGACCATCTCGGCGTATGCCGGCACGTTCGCCTCGTTCGGGAAATAGCCCTTCTCGCGCTCCAGCAGCGGCCAGAAGGCGAACTCGACCCCCGCCGCCTTGATGTCCCGGAAGGCCGCCGCATTCTCGTCCGACAGCGACCCCTCAGGGACTGACACGCCCACCCCCGCGGAGAACTCCGCGAGTAGCGGCAGCGCTCGTTCGACTATCTCGGGCGGTGATATGAACTCGGCCCAGAACCTAAGATCGTAGCGCATTCTGACCTCCCGGCTAGAAGAGCGCCGTCGCGTACTGCTCGGGGTCGAAAGGTTTCAGGTCGGAAATGCCCTCCCCGACTCCGATGTAAGCGACCGGGATGCCGAGCTCCATGCCGATCGCCATGACCACGCCCCCCTTGGCGCTTCCGTCCATCTTGGTAAGGGCAATGGAGGAAACGTCGAGCACCTCCCCGAATATCCTGGCCTGGCTCACGCCGTTCTGCCCGGTCGTCGCATCGATCACCAGGATCGCCTCCGGTCTTCCCGGCAGCTGGCGGTCGGCGACCCGCCACATCTTTCCTAGCTCCTCCATGAGATTCTTCTTCGTGTGAAGCCTCCCCGCGGTATCTACGAGCACTGTGTCAATGCTCTTTGCCTTCGCCGACTCTATGGAATCATAGACGACAGCCGCGGGATCCCCGCCGGCCTGGTGGCTCACCACCGGGGCAACGACGCGGCTCGCCCACATCTCCATCTGCTCGATACCCGCAGCCCTGAAGGTGTCCGCAGCCGCAAAGAGTATCTTATTTCCTTTCTCCTTGAGAAGAAAACCGATCTTCGCGGCGGTGGTCGTCTTCCCGACCCCGTTCACGCCGGCTATGAAGATTACGCGCGGGCGCTCCGGGGGCGGCTCGGGCGGCTCTCCGAAGGACTCGAGCATCGCCACGACCTCGCGGCGGAAAGCGTCCTTCAGGCCCTCGATGTCCCGGATCCCCTCGGAGATTATCCTCTTTTTCGCGTTCTCCACTATCCTGGCAGAGCACGCCACCCCGGCGTCCGCTGCTATGAGAGCGTCCTCCGCCTCGGTCCAGAACTCCGGGGTGATCGCCTTCCTCGCGGCGGCCCTCGTGAAAGGCATCGTTATAGCCCTGCGCGAGCGTGACATCCCGCGCCTCAAGCGGCGGCCCCACTCCTCACCCTCTTCTTCGGGAGGTTCAGCCTCTGCTCCCACCGATCCATCCACAGGACCCTCGAGCTCTATAGCCTCAGTCTCCCCGGGGAGAGGTTCGGACAGCGGGGCAGGTTCCAGCTCCTCCTTTGGCCGTACCTCTTCCCCGGCCGCCTGTTCACGAGTCTCTTCGCGCAGCGGCTTAGCGCGACGCTTCTTGGGTTTACCCTTTGGATGCTTCTTCTTGCCCTTGCCAGCCATCAGCTCGCGATTCTCTGCGATACCACCTTGGAGATTCCATCATCCTGCATCGTTATTCCATAGAGGACGTCGGCTATCTCCATGGACCTCTTCTGGTGGGTTATGAGTATGAGCTGTGACTCGTCCTTGAACTCGCGGACTAGGTCAAGGAAACGGTGGAGGTTCACATCGTCCAGCGCGGCCTCGACCTCGTCGAGGAAATAGAACGGGCTCGGGCGCACCCTGAAGAGGGCGAAGAAGAACGCGATCGCGGTGAGTGCGGTCTCGCCTCCGGAGAGCAGCGATATTCGGCGAAGCCTCTTTCCCTCGGGCTGAGCGAGTATCTCGACCCCGCTTGAGAGCAGGTCATCGGGATCTGTGAGCCTCACCTCCGCGCGACCCTTGGGGAACAGGAAGGAGAAAAGCTCCTGGAAGTTGCGGTTGACGTCATCGAGCGTCTGCGCGAACTTTCCCTCGATCTCGCGGTCAATCTGCCTGACCACCTTGCGGAGCTCGGACTTAGCCTGCTCGATGTCCGCGACCTGCTCCCTCAAAAAGTCATATCTCTCCTCGAGAGAGTCCTTCTCGGTGACTGCCTCGGGGTTGACCGGCCCGATGTGCTCGAGGTGCCCGGTCAGCTCTTCTACTTTTCTCTCCAGCTCGGACTCGGGCTCTCCCTCCTGGCACTGCTTGAGCGCGAACTCGAGCGGCACCTTGTGCTCATCGACTATCTTTTCAACAAGCTGCTCGACCTTTACCTTGAGCTCGGCGTGCGCAAGGTCATCTCCGTGCATCTGCTCCCTGAGCTCGTCCCGCTCGCGCTGGATCCCGGATATCTCGTCACGGAGCGATCTCAGCCTGTCGGCCGCTCCCTCTACCCGGGTAGCTCCCTCATCAAGCCTGGCAAGGATTAGCTTCCTTCGCCTTTGAGCCTGCTCGATAAGGTTACGGTGAAGCTCTCTTGCATGATGGATCTCCTCTGTGCCGAGCCTGATTCCACCCTCAATCACGGGTCGCTCCGCTTCGCGGGTATCCAGGATACGCGTCAGTTCTGATTCACGCTGCCTGCCGAGTTCCATCTCGCGGTTGAGGGCCGCGAGCTCGGCCTCCACAGACTTTATATCGTCTCTTACCTCACCCAGCGTGTTCTCCGTCTTTCTCAGCTTCGCCGTTACTTTCTCCTCCAGCCCACGAAGCTTTGAAAGGCGGGCCTTCATCTCACCCTTGTCCAGGCCAACCTCTCCATCAGAAACTCCAGCTTCTACCCAGTAATCCAGCTCATCTCTTATCTCCTCGACGCGGGCTGCCACGTCGGCTATGGAGAGCGCATCGCGCTCCGGCACGAGCCTCTCCCGCTCCTCTTCCAGCTCAGCAAGCCGTTCTCTTCTGAGTCGAACCCTGTCGGCCACCAGGGAGTCCAACCGGCCCGCGGGGGTGGCGAGCAACTCGAGCCTTGCCTCCAGCCCCAGAATCTCGTGGATACTCTCGTTCAACTCAGCGTTGAGCTCCTGGTAGCGCTCGACGAGCTCCGCTTCTTGAGCGTAGAGCTTCCTGGAGCGATCCATGAGCCCTGCCTTGCTGTCTTCGAGCTCGCTGTTTCGCTTTCGCAACCTCGGGAGTTCATCGGGGCCGACGGCTGCTGGAAGCCTTACCTCCGCGAGCCTCTGTTTCTCGTCCCAGAGTTCGAGAAGCGCTTTGAGCTGCTCCTCGAAGGAGACCAGGCGGTATAGATGGTCCCGCAGCGCCGCCTCTTCGGTCCTCCAACCACCCTCGCCCTGTTCAAGCTCCCCCGCAACGGCCAGCCTGCCGGAAAGCCTCTCCTCGAGACCCTTTAGCTTCTCCTTCCTCTCGTTTTGAATCCCCTGGTGACGCTGCCACTCCTCCTGCATCGTCCGCAGCCTCGCCACGTTCAGTCTCAGCTTTGCCTCGCCGATCTCGCGCATGAGGAACTTGTATTC
>JAENXM010000380.1 GCA_016649525.1 Actinomycetota bacterium | reverse complement strand
GTCGCGTATCATGTGGCAGCCGGCGATGCGGCAGCGCTCGTCCAGCTTCCAGAACATCGGCGTTCGCACCCCCGACTCGCAGCGTATCTCGTGGTCGCGGTAGACGGTGTCGTTCTCGCCGATCTTATTGGCGGTGAGGGCGAGCCCGTCCTCGTAGCTGGAGATCGGTCCCACCGGGACGTTGCCGGGCGTGGACGCTCCTATGTCCGTCACGTGGGTGACGCCACCGGCCCAGCCTACCAGCTCGCCCTCCCAGAATATGGGGACGAGGGTCTGCACGTCGGCGTTGTGGACGTCCCCTATCTTCGGGATGTTGTTCGAGAACATATCACCGGGGTTGATCCTGGGGTTGAGCTCGTAATCGTTCCTCACCATGAACTTTATGGCGTCGCTCATCGTGTGCACGTGCACGATGATTCCGGTGGAGAGCGCTACCGAGTCCCCCTCGGGTGTGTACAGGGCGAAGCAGAGCTCGCCTATCTCCTGCACGATAGGAGAGGCGGAGACGTTCATCGCCGTCTCCCGGGCGTTGACGAGGCCTCCCCTGAGCTTCGCGAATATCTTCTCGTAGCGTATGGGGTCCTTTTCCATGAGCTCGAGCTCTGAGACACCCCAGTAGCTGCCCGTCTCAGAGATAAGCCGCTCGGAGGTCTCGAGCATCTCACGAAGCGTCATACCGTCCCAGCCGATTGGCTTGTATTCCTCTTCGAACCTTCCCTTTTCCTTCTGCAGAAACTCGGCCATCTGTTACTCCCCCTCCTTCCAGACGAGGTGGAAAATGCGGTGCTCATCAAGGAACGTGTGCGACCCCGGCGGGATTACCAGGGTGGTGGCCGGGCTCTCGAATATGCAGAGGCCCGGCAGCCGGTTGCCCGCCTTCAACTTCTCCATCTCCCATATCTCGGCTTTCAACCAGTCTCCCTTCCAGTAGACGTCGCGGTGTCCCTTGTAGGCGTCCTCGGGAGGGCTCTCTCCCTCGAGCGGCTCGGTCGGGAGCGCCGGCTTCTCGACGTCCACCGTGCCCGAGAGGACCACCTGGGTCACAAGGTACCCGAGCTCGGGCGAGCGCGCCGACAGCGCGTAGACCTTTGCGTAGAGCTCCTCGAAGTCGGCGACGATCCGGTCGAGAGATTCCGCGCCCTCCAGCCACTCGAAGTCGGTCCGGACCTCGAGGTCGCGGAGCTGTCCCATGTACTGCATGCGCAGGAAGATCCGGAAACTGATGTTGTCCTCACCCAGGCCGCTCTTCTCGAACTCACCCACGATCTTCTCCCGGAGAAAGGCGCACTGCCCGTTGATCATGTCCACGACGCCTTCCTTCTCGTCGGAGGAAATGTCGGG
>JAENXM010000178.1 GCA_016649525.1 Actinomycetota bacterium | reverse complement strand
AGGGAGGTAAACTCCTGCACATACACTTTCGGACGCCCGCTTCTGGAAACAGCCCTCGGCTCGCTGACGACCGACAACGCGCAGGGTGAATACTATCTCACCGGTGTGGTCGAACGGTTTATCTCTGAAGGTAACGGCGTCGTGCCGGTAGGGGCACCTGCGGAGGAAGTGCTCGGCGTAAACGACAGGGAGCAGCTGGCGGCGGTGGAGTCCATTATGAGGTCCAGGATCAACAAGGGGCTGATGGAGAAGGGCGTCACGCTCACGGACCCGGACAAGACCTACATAGACCACGGGGTCGAGATAGGAAAGGACACGGTCATAATGCCCCTGGTGTTCATCACCGGGAGCTCCCGCATAGGTAGCCGGTGCATAGTGGGCCCTTGCACATCAGTCAAGGACTCGGTCGTAGGAGACGGCTGCGCCGTCGAGTTCTCCTGGCTCGAGGGTTGCGAGGTCGGCGAGGGTGTCAACGTCGGGCCGTTCTCGAGGCTGAGGTCCGGTACCAGGATGGGCTCGGGCTCGAAGGCCGGGAGCTTCGTCGAGATCAAGAACACGGTTGTCGGTCGCGGGAGCAAGGTGCCGCACCTCAGCTACATGGGCGACGCGGTGATAGGCGATGAGGTGAACGTCGGCGCCGGCAGCATCACATGTAACTACGACGGGGAGAACAAGTACCCCACGGAGATCGGGGACCGCGCCTTGATCGGGAGCGACACAATGTTCATAGCTCCGGTGAAGATAGGCAAGGAGGCGGCTACCGCAGCCGGCTCCTCGATATCGAAGGACGTGCCTGATGGGGGCCTCGGGATCGAGAGGGCCGATCAGGAGAACATAGAGGGATGGCGGGAGCGGAGAAAGAAAAAAGGCTCGAGGAAAAAGGGGACCCGGAGAGTCTGAGGAGGCAGGGAGGTGCCGCTTTGAGGGAGGTCACCCGAAAAAAACTGATGGTGTTTTCCGGGACAGCGCACCCGGCACTGGGAGAGGAGGTTGCAACGGGCCTCGGCGTGACACTGGGGCCGGTCGATGTCTCGCGCTTCTCCAACGGGGAGATATACGTGAGGTTCCTGGAGAGCGTACGCGGCGTTGACGCGTTCGTGATACAGACCTGCGCGGAGCCGGTGAACGACAGTATCATGGAGCTCCTGTTGTTGATGGATGCCCTCAAGCGCGCGTCTGCAAAGAGGATAACGGCGGTGATGCCCTATTACGGTTACTCGCGACAGGACAAGAAGACTCTTGCCCGGGAGCCGATAAGCGCCCGGCTGGTGGCGGAGATAATAACCGCCGCAGGAGCCGACAGGGTGCTCTCGGTTGACCTGCACGCGGGGCAGATACAGGGGTTCTTCGATTTTCCCTTTGACCACATAACGGCGCTGCCGTTGCTGGCGAGTCACATTGCTCAGAAGAACCTGCCCGACCTTGTAGTGGTCTCTCCGGACGCCGGCCGGGTGAAGGTGGCGAAGAAACTCGCAGACAGGCTGCACACGCCAATGGCGATAATGCACAAGCGAAGGCCTGACAAGAACATGGCCGAGATGCTACACGTCATCGGCGACGTGGACGGCAGGACCGCAATCCTTATCGATGACATGGTGGATACCGGAGGGACGCTGGTGGAAGCCGCGGCCGCTCTTAAGAGGGACGGCGCTCGCGAGATATACGCGTGCGCGACGCACGCCATCATCTCGGGCAACGCAGTCGAAAGGATAGAGGGCTCGGAGATAAAGGAGCTGGTCGTGACGAACACACTGCCGGTGCCCCCGGAGAAGAAGATTGGTAAAATAACAGTGCTTTCGATAGCGCCGATGCTCGCGGATACAGTAATGGCCGTGTTCAAAGAGGAGTCGGTGAGCGAGATAGTCGGCGGAGATAACCAGATCTAGGACCGGAGAGTGGTGAGTTTTGGAGCTCAAGCTAACGGCGGAGACGAGAGAAGAGACTGGTAAGGGGCCAGTGGGAAGGCTGCGGGCGAAGGGCGGCATCCCCGCGGTCCTGTACGGGCTTGGCGTGGAGCCGCACAGCCTGACGGTGAAAACGGAAGAACTGAGCGAAGTGCTACATACCGAGGCCGGGGCGAATGTCTTGATCGACCTGCAGGTGGTTGACGGGAAGAAGAAGGAGAGCCACCTCGTCATGATAAGGGAGATCCAGAGGCATCCGTTCAAGCAGAAATTCCGTCACGTGGATTTTGTGAAGGTTGCGCGGGACGAAAAGGTCTCGACAATGGTCCCGATCGCTGTGAGAGGCGAGGAGGAATCCCCGGGGCTGAAGGCTGGCGGCACTCTGCAGCACAACATCTGGGAGGTAGAGGTCGAGTGCCTCCCCGCGGACATGCCCGACCATCTTTACGTTGATATCTCGAGTATGGAAATCGGGGACCACCTACGGGTCAGTGACCTTGGGAGCCCTGCAGGAGTCGCCATACTGACCGACGCGGATGATATTATCCTGACTATCCTGGCTCCACGGGTTATCGAGGTGGAGGTTCCCGAGGAGGTTGCACCCGGGGAGGAGGTAGCGCCTGCGGAGGAGAAGCCGGAAGAAGCCGCCCCGCCGGCGGGTGGAGAGGAGAGCTAAGCCTGCCAGCAGGACCGGCAGGCGCTTTCCGGACCTTGGCGGTGTTGGTGTTGGGAAGGGGGCCCCTCTTGTGGTGGGGCTCGGGAACCCCGGCCGGAAGTACCGTCACACAAGGCACAATGCTGGCCGTACCGCCGCGGAGCGTATCCTTGAAAAGAGCGAGCTCGTCGCTGGCGGGGACTGGTCGGAAGGTTACGTCGCTGTCGCTAGTTACAGCGGACGGCGGTTCCTGGTAATGATCCCTGGCGTGTTCATGAACGTGAGCGGCCGGGCGGTTGCGCCGGTCGTTGAGCGCTATAGGATCGCGCCTGAGCGCGTTGTGGTCATGCACGATGACATCGACATACCGCTCGGGGAAGTCCGGGTCAAGAGCGGCGGGGGCACCGGAGGGCATCTGGGGCTCGCTTCCATGATCGAGGCCCTTGGAGACGAGGGTTTCGCGCGGGTGAGGATAGGGGTCGGAAGGCCTCCGACCGGGATGGACCCGGCGGACTACGTGCTATCCGATTTCTCCGAGAAGGAGGTTGGGGAGTACGAAGCGTCGATTGAGCGTGCGGCCGGGGCCGCGCTGGAGATGGTCATGGGGGAAACCGATGGAGCAGGCTAAGCGCATGCGGGTAGCCGCCCGAGCGCTGGTCGCCGCGATGGTGGTCATGCTGACTGTGACCGGCTGCGGCCTCGAGATGGAGCAGGCGAACGAGAAAATCACTCTTGCCGCACAGCACCAGCAGGAGGCGGAGGCCGTCCTTGCACGCTTCAAGAACTTCACCGCCGAGTGGGAGGCCGTCTTCAACGTCCCACGCGTGGGGCCGGACCAGGTAACGAGGGCCCGGCAGCTTGTCCAGGCGCGTGTGCAGGACCTGGATGCTCTTGAGGCAGCGCTTGAGAAGTGGGAACAGGATTTCCGCGCGATCAGTTCACTGAACGTAGAGGAAAAGATAAAGGAATACGTAAGGCTGAAACGGAACGCCATAAAATGTTACTCGGGTTACGTGACCGGTTCGCTCAGGCCGATATTCAAGGCCTACGAGGGACTGGTCGAGCTGATTGCGCAGGGCCAGCCACAGACCGTGCTCGACGAAACAGCGATGGAGATAGCCGGGCTTGTTACGGAGTCGAGGGAAAAGCTCGAGGAGTGCCGGATTGCCGAGAAGCAGGCTGACGAATATTTCGAGGAGAACAGGCTCGGAAAGTAGTGGGCCGCAAACCCGTCGGCGGTTCTACGCTACTGTTGCGGGGCAATCGCGAGGGTGAGGTCTCCGTCCTCGGCGATAGACCAGTTAATAGTTCCCTTTGTTCCGCTGACAATCTCGTAAAGGCCGAGCGAGATTCCCACGACAGCGAGCGGCAGCGCGGGGTTCTCGATGCGGGCGGTGACTCCGGCGCCCTTTTGGTCGAAAGAGACGAGGTTCCCGAGGCCGAAGAGGGCAAGCCAGTACCCGAAGTCTTCT
>JAENXM010000108.1 GCA_016649525.1 Actinomycetota bacterium | reverse complement strand
TTCAAGTTCCCGCTCCTGACCTCCGCGAGCACCCCTTCCCTTTCCGGCGGCACCATCACGAGATGCTTGATAACCTCGGTCTCCTGGACGTATCCGATCACGTCGCCCGCCACTACGCTGTCGCCCGCCTTTGCCTGCGGCACGAACTCCCACTCGCGCTCGTGGTCGAGCGGGTCAGAGACAGTACCCCGGGTTATGTAGTCCCCGTAACGCTCCGCGAGGTCCGGAAGCCTCCTCTGCACCCCGTCGTATATCGCGCTCAGCATCCCGGGGCCCAGCTCGAGCAGGAGCGGCTGCTCCGTGCAGATGACGGCCTCGCCTATCTCCAGGCCGCTCGTGTCCTCGTAGACCTGCACCACCGCCTTCTCGCCCTCGAGTCGGATTATTTCCCCGATCAAGTTGAGTTCTCCGACGAAGGTGACGTCGTACATCCTCGAGCCGGCCATACCGCGCGCCTCGACAACAGGCCCGGAAACCTTGCTTATCTGCCCTTCGATCAATGCCTTATCTCCTTATCCCTGTGGGGTCTGACTCCCCCTAGGGTCTGACCCCACTCTATTCCTCTACTCCTTCCTCAAAGTCACGTCGAAGCCGACCGCGCGGTGTACCAGTCGCGCCAGGAAAGCCCTCCTTTCCCCGATGGCGCCCAGCTTCTCCTTCACCGGCAGCGAGACGACTATGGGCCGGTAAGTGGCCTCGATGCGCTGCCTTACCCGTTCGTCAATAGCCGCCAGGAAACCCTCGTTCACCGCTAGTATCCCGGTGTTCTCGTCTTCCAGCAACCTGTTTATCTCGTGTCTCGCTTCCGCCGGATCATCCGCCTCGTGCACATCGACTCCGGCAAGACGGAACCCGTACGCGGTGTCAGGATCCGTCAGCACCACCACTTTGTACATCTCATATCCTGTTCTTTAAGCAGCCTCGCCAACAAGCCGCTCGACGAAATAGAGGTCTTTTGCTATCGCGGCCTGCGGCTTGTCCAACATCTTGCCTCTCAGCACGATCCGCAGGTTTATGATCTCGTTTTGCTTTGCCCACACGAAACCTATTATCACCCCGATGCCCAGCACGTCTACGTTGCTCATCGCCACGCCCTGCTTGATAAGCGCTCGCTCGAGCTCCTTGTCGAAGGCGACGACGTCGATCTCCTGGTACTCGGAAAGCGCCTTCTCGAGCAGCTTGCGGTATGAGGGGTCTGGGTACTCGGCCACGATCCTCACAATGTCGCCAAGGCGGTCCAGATCCAGGAATTGTCCTGCGGTAAGGCTGCCCCCCGGTAACCTCAACCCCATCACGTCTTCGTCATCGAGGCGTATTCCCCTGATCCTCACCAGCGTCGAGATGTTCCGCATGTCTATCTCCGCCGTGAACATCTGGCGCACCATGTCGACGTTCTTGTCCCTTCCCTTTAGCTCCTTCATCGCATCTTGGAAGTGGAACCTGTCCAGCGCAAGCTCGAGGACAGCCAGGTCTTGATCGTGCTTGATGAAATCGCCCAGTGCGGCTGTCAGAGGGCGAGCGTAACTTATCCTCAATGTCGCCATCATGTCTATTACCTGCCGTATCTCGCGCTCCCTTGCCAGCTGTTCGAGCACGTCCATCCTCAGGTTTCCCACAGGCACGAGCGTGCTGGTGATCTCACTCGGCGTGGCGTTGCCCTTCTTGCCCCTCAGTATTGTCTTCAGGTTTAAGACGTCGTACCGGGAGAGGAGCATGTTCACCAGCCTGTGGGGCTCGCCTCCCGTGGAATCGAGTATATTTCTGAGGGTGGCGACCAGGTTTATGTTCAGGGCCTGGTCGTAGTCGGGCCTGTCCGGGCTCATGAGAACGGCTTCGTTGATCTCGCTCCGGTAAACCGTCTGGTCCATCATGCTGTGAAGCGCCTCGAAGCTGTCCACCTCGACCAGGCGCATGAAGAAATCCTTGGTCAACAGGTGCGAGCGCATGCCTCGCACACGGGCGTTTACATATCCGTAATCTGAGAGATCGACCTTGACCACAGCGTTACCCCGTAGAAAGTCTCAAGAATTGGCCTCGGAACTGAAGAGCGTGTTCGATATATCGAGCCGCAGAGTTTCCTTGGCCTTGCTCAGGCGCGATTCGAAGTAGTTGTAAACGACCACTTCGCCGTCAGGTGAACTGGCAACCAGCCCACCCGAGGCCTCCAGCGGCGTCTCCGAGATGCTGTACGGCACCTGTCTGTCCTCCATCAGGCTATCCACCAGAGTTTTGTCATCCGGGCGCACCTGGAGCACGACCTCTCCCTCCAGAACCTCCAGGCACTCGTCAAGCAGGAGCTCGAAGACCTTCGGGTATTCCTCGTTCGAGTGTAGATCGGAGAGGCGCTGTTCGGCGAGCCGGAAGGCCTCGTCCACCGTCTCTTCCTGTGCCTTTATCAGCTCGTTCTTCGCCTTCAAAGACGCGGAATAGACAATTCCGGTGCATTCGCTTTTTATCGCATCATCTATTTTCCTCAGGCGGAGGCGCTTTGTCCGCACGGCCTCCTTCTCCACCTCGGAGATTATCTCGTTAACCCGCTGCTGGGTATCCTGTTCGATTGCCTCGATACGTTTCTCGGCACTATCCTCAAGCGCCCTGAGGATATCGTCTATAGCCAAAACAGATCACTTCCCCTTGGCTGCTATCCACGCTCTATTTCACACCTGCTTTAAGGGTGGTGATCATGAAAGCGATGACCAGCCCAAGGATGACCATCGTCTCGGGAATAGCCACCATGATAATCGCGCTGCCTACCAGCTCCGGCCTCTCCGCGACAGCACCGGCCATAGCCGCACCGATCCTGGACTGCGCTAACGCTGTCGCGAGGGCCGGTATCGCGATAGCCAAGGCGGCGCCTATCGCTATGAGTCCGATCATCATGGCCTCACCACCGGAGACCGTCGGTCGGGCCGCAGCCTTTTCCGCGGCTGCAGCAGCGAGTTTAGTTGCTAACATCAACCAAGCCACTACGTTTCACCCCCAGTCTTCTTGAAAGGCTCATATTTGTACTTCGCAGGTTCAAAGAACTTGCCGAAACTCTCGACAAGATGCAGACGTAAGGCGTGTATCGACGGGCTGAAAACCCCTATGACGATGTTCAAGGCATGCAATAAGATGAAGACGATTATCCCGACCACGATTCCAATAGCACCGCTGCCCCCCATTTCTCTGGAAAGGCTGTTGGCGACGTTCGCCATGATGACCGAGGCGAGCCCGATGGCGAGGAGACGGACATAGGAGAACAGGTTACCGGCCCCCACTATGGACTCCACGACTCCGCCCATCCCGCCACCGATTCCAGCGACCACGATTCCACCTATGGCAAGAGCAACACCGACCATAACGGCCACCATCGGCCACCACGTACTGAAAGCGAACTTGGCCAGAATCAGCATCACACCGGTCAGGACCGCGAGCAGTCCCGCCTTCTCCGCTACGTGTTTTCTATTCTTCTCTCGCACGCCGTTCACTATCCCTATTATCAGGCCTATGCTCATGTGGATGAACCCGATCACTATCACGATACCGAACATCAATGTGAATCCCTCGAGCCTGTCGAGCGGGTACCTGATAATCGTCTGATCGCTGCCTATCCAGTAATGGGTGATCTCGCCCTCGGCATTCATGATCCCGGCCCACCTTGCAAGCCAGTCGCCGAAGAACTCGAAGTAGAGTGCACCGAAAAATATAGCCCACGCGCCGCCGACCGTCATTATGTAACCGGCCATGTTGGCAAGAGGCTTGTCATTCCACTTCCTGTGGACCAACCACCCCAGCACCATGATTACTATACCGTACCCCATGTCGCCGACCATGAGCCCGAAGAGGAACGGGAAGAATACCGCGAAGATTATTGTGGGGTCCACGGTGCCGTACTTCGGGTACTTACTGAGCATGTAGATCACCTCGAAGTAGCGCACGAACGGGCTGTTCTTGAGCGCGACCGGGGTCTTTTCTTCCTCGTGCTCCTCGCGGATGTCTATGATGGTGACGATGACCTTGTTGCCGAACTCCTCGGCGAGGCGCTTCTCCATCGGCTCCGCCTTGTCCTCGGGGAGCCAGCCGCTTATGATGAACACCTGCTCGGTCTGGCCGAACTTGGGCACGGCCTCCAGGGTCTCCAGGCGGTCGTGTATCGCGTTCCGTGCGGCGAGCAGCTTCGTTGAGTATTTCTCCGTGACGTCCGAGAGGTGCAGGTCTATCCGTTCCAGTTCCTGCGGGATCTCGGATATCCTTACCCTCACCTCCGCCATCGCCTCGTCTATCGGCTTGCGCGCGAGGTCGCTCGGGAGGCGGACCTGGTTCACGTCCTGGACGTCCAGGAACTCATGCACCTGCTTCAGGTGCCGGCGGTTGAAGACGACGAGCGCGGCGGTGGATTCCTCGTCCACGTCGGACGAGACGACCTCGCACTCACCACCCGTTATCTTGCTTATCTCCTCGTTCAAGTAGTTGAGGATGGCCTTGTACTTGCGCTCGATGATAAGGGCGATGGAGGCCATGTCCTTCATCCTGGAGACCCTCTCGGTGAGAGGCTGGACCTTGGCCATGATGGGGGCGTACTTCTCGAGGCGGGAGAGTTCGACCATCAGGTCCGCCTTGTTCTCGACCGGGTCCCTGGTCGCCCTCTCGACCTCGGCGAGCATCTTCTCTATCCTCGACACCATGGTCTCTACATCGTCGCTCCATACGGCGTCGTATTCCTTCTGGACATACTCCCTGGATATCCCCTCCATGGCCGGCTTCAGCTCGCGTACCATATCGCCGACCTTGTCGCGGAGGCTGTTCAGGGTGGCCTCGTGGTCGGCGAACTTGGGGTCCATCTCCATGCGGCTCACGCGCTTGCTCTCCATGAGCCCGATGCGTTCAGAGAGGTCCTCGATGTGTAGAGTACCGAGATCATGGATGACGTCCACAGCGTCCAGGGCGACATCCTTGAGTCCCAGAATCTCCACCTTTGCCATTCGTTCGATCATCTTATGACCGCTCCGCCCGTGTAATCCCCACGCCTTGACTCAGTGCGGAAGAACCGCGTCGATGACGATTTTCACAGCATCCTCGGTATGCTCCATACCCTTCTTCCTGACCTGCTCCGCCCGCTCGCTGATCTCGCCCGCGACCCTCGCAGCTTCTTCTCGTGCCTTGGCGATCTCCTTCTCGCGGAGGTCACCCCCTACCTCGGCGGTGACGGCCTCCCTCTTGATGACCCCGGCGTCCAGCTTCGCCTCTTCCACCTTCCGCTGCTCTTCCATCTCGGCCTTCCTGAGGCGCGACTTGATCTCGTCCTCTTTCGCGAGTATCATCTCGAGCAGCGCCTCGGCCGAGACGAGCTCGCCGGTAGCTTCCTCTTCCTTCTTCTCAGGTTCTGCCACCGGAATGTCCTTATGGTTCTTGTATCTTTACACGACAAAGTGCCATCGTAATGGCACCGCGTAACTGTCACTATTCAAGCATAGTCCGCGATGAAGTATATCACATAGACAGCAGTTCTATTCAAGACAAAATACAGCTTCTGGCTACTATTTTAACAGTAGTTGCTGGAAAGCCCCGGCCCGGCCAGTATTCAACCAGGAGGGCACTACTTCTTGGTGATCATGTCGTCCAGGCCTTTTTCTTTTAGCATATTCTGGTATATGGCGTAAGCGGGCTTAATGACGGGCAGCAGCTTCATGACCTTTGGTATCGGCCCCTTAGCGACGATCTGCTTGCGCGTGAGCGCCACCATGAGGTTCACATTCCCCAGCCAGAACTGGTGGGCGATATCCGCGTTCATGGACATGGTCACATCGGCGGTCAGGCCCTCCGCGGGCCCGCAGATGATACCGATGTTGCCCGGGTCCTTCTTGCTCGCGTCAAGCCAGATCTCGGAGTCCGGGTCCTCGTATTTGAACACTATTATGAGGCCGGTCGCCGCGGATTTCTCGGCGATATCCTTGTTCTTGAACAGCTCGGTGAAAAGCCCGCCCAGAAGCTCGTAGAGCTGGTCCTTATCCTTGAAGACACCCATTTTTCTCCCTCCTCCTTATCCCCTCTCTTTTCTGTTCCTTTCGTATATTA
>JAENXM010000191.1 GCA_016649525.1 Actinomycetota bacterium | reverse complement strand
TCCTGGGCAGATACTGCTCTGAGATAGCAGTGGATACGACGTCGTTCTCCCCGGACTCGAGAGCGTATATCGAGCCCACGATTCCCTGGAGCGACGGGAATTCGACGACCATGTGGGTGACGAGGTCGCACTTGGCGAGCCCGGCGGCGCGTACCGCCCTCTCCACGACATCCTCCCCGAGGCCGAGGTCTTCGCCTATCTTCTTCGCGATGCGGTCAAGCCTGGTGGATTTCTCCGCCATGCTCCCCAGCTCCGACTGGTAGATGACGTGCTCGAGGTCCCCCCTGCGGTCGGCCAGCGGCCGCTTCAGGTCCTCGCGGTAGAAGAACTCGGTGTCTGCAAGACGCGCTGCAAGGACCCTCTCATGGCCAGTCCTGATGATGTCCGCGCTTTCGGGGTCGCCGTTGTGAACTGCTATGAAACCGGCCTTTATCTCGCCCTCGATATCCTCGACCGGGAAGTAGCGCTGGTGCTCTTCCATGGCGTGCACCAGCACCTCCCGCGGGAGCAGAAGGTAGCGCTCGTTGAAGCGCCCCAGCACGACTCCCGGCCGTTCGACGAGCTGGACGACCTCGTTCAGGACATCCTCGTCCAGCACGGGGACTAACGACGCCCCCCCGCAGACCTCCTCTGATTGCTCGATTATCACGTCGCGGCGCCTGTCATGGTCAACCACCACGTCCGCCGCTTCGAGTATCGATTCGTAAGCGGAAGCGGAAGGGACTTCAAACGGTCCGGGCGAAAGGTAGCGGTGCCCGTAAGTCAAGTTCGATGCGGTAAGCCCCGCGAAGTCGAACGGGATGGCTTCTCCGTCCAGTACGGCGAGGAGCCAGCGGACCGGTCGGCTGAACCGCTCGTCACGCTCGCCCCAGCGCATCGACCTGCCGAACTTGAGCGAGCCGACAAGCTCTGAGAGCAGGCCGTTGAGAACGGCCGCCGTCGGTTCGCCCTCGGTCTCCCTGACCACGAAAACATAGCTCCCCTTCGGCGTCTCCTCTACCTGGAGCTCTTCAGGCTCGACCCCCTGCGACCGCGCGAACCCGACGGCCGACTGGTTCCATGAGCCTTCGGAATCCCTCGCCGCCGAAAGCGGCGGCCCTTTCTTCTTCGAGATATCCCCACCGGCCTTCTCCGGTAATCCCTTCACCATGGCGGCAAGCCTGCGTGGTGTAGCGAGCACCCTGACCGAATCGTGGCCCAAGCGCGCGTGAGCGAGCATCGATGGCAGGAGGCTCTCGATCTGAGAGATCCCCTCGTAGACCGCCGAAGCGGGAAGTTCCTCTGTCCCTATCTCGAGCAGGAGATCCAACGGCTTAACCCTTTCACTGTGCCGCTTTGAGCAGCGGATAGCCCTCTTCCTCGCGCCACTTGAGATAGAGCTCCGCGCACGCCCTGGCGAGCGCGCGGACCCTCGCGATGAAACCGGTGCGCTCGGTCACGCTTATGGCGCCGCGGGCGTCGAGCAGGTTGAAGATATGCGAGCACCTCAGGCACGCGTCGTACGCCGGGTGAAGAAGGCCCTTCTCGATGAGGCCCTTCGACTCCACCTCGAAATCGGAGAAGAGCCGGTACAGCAGCTGTGTGTCGGCCTCCTCGAAAGCGTACCGCGAGTACTCCACCTCCGCGGAGCGAAACAGCTCGCCGTACGAGATATCCTCGTTCCAGGAGACCTCGAAGATGTCATCGACGTCCTGCACGTACATGGAGATGCGCTCGAGGCCGTAAGTTATCTCGGCCGAAACGGGGCGGCAGTCGAACCCTCCTGCCTGCTGGAAATAGGTGAACTGCGTTATCTCCATGCCGTCGAGCCAGACCTCCCACCCGAGGCCCCAGGCCCCGAGCGTGGGCGACTCCCAGTCGTCCTCGACGAACCTTATGTCGTGCTCGCGAGGGTCTATCCCGAGCCCGTAAAGGCTGTCCAGGTACACGGGAACGATATCGGAAGGCGAGGGCTTCGCAATCACCTGGAACTGGAAGTGTCGCCCTACCCGGTTCGGGTTCTCCCCGTAGCGCCCGTCGGTCGGCCTGCGCGACGGCTGCACGTACGCGACCTTCCAGGGCTCGGGCCCGAGACAGCGTAGAAGCGTCGCCGGGTGGAAGGTGCCCGCGCCCACCTCCATGTCGTAAGGCTGGGCAAGCAGATGTCCCATGCCCGACCAGTACTCCTCAAGTGAAAGTATTATCTGCTGAAGCGTAAGTGCCACGAGGAACCCCACCAACCTGTCTCACTTGATGAAAAGCGTCGCCAGGAACGGGTAAACGCCGAAACCTACCACCCCGGCCAGTAAAGAGTACTCTAACCCCTTTTTCCAGTAAAGATAAGCCAGGATCAAGACCGGTAGCGAGAACAGGGCGGCAAACACGAGCATCTTGCCACCGGTGACGCTCACTCCTGATACCCCCCCGCCTCCGAACATGTTCAAATAGATGAACCCCATGGCAAAGAGGAAGGCCACCGCCATCGCAGGCCAGTGGGGGTCTACCCTGACCTGCTCCCGGTACCGGAAGAACAACCATACCAGGGCCGAAAAGACCAGAAACACAAAAAGCAACTGGAACTGCACGGCATCGTTTATCGAGCTCAGAGCATATTTCCAGACGGGGAATCTGACATATCCGCCCTTCGGCACCGGGAAGAAGCGGTCGACAAAGACGTCTTTGCCGACAAGCGGTATCAGCAAGATCACCGCCGCCGGCACGGCATATACAATGAGACCCTTCAGGTCGCCCGGGTCGAAGCCTTCCGTATGTAACTTGTCCAGGAGCGGGGTGGTCAGGTCCTTTCTTCTCCTCGAGATGTTCAACCCGAGGAATGCGAAGAGGGCCCCCTGCACCGCTCCCACGAACAGCTCGAGGAGCATTATGCCGACGGTAGGCTTGGGTGGTAGTACAGGCTTTGTCTTCTCGTGCTTTTTCTGCTCTGCCTTCGTCGGGTAGTCCTGCTCCCACTTCTTGAGGTCTTTCTTCGCCTCGTCGTAACTGTGCTGGGCCTGCGCCTGGCGTAGCGGGTATGAGAGAAGAGTCGCCACGACGATTATGTAGAGGAGAGTCATGAAGACCTTTCGCTCGAGGCTGTCCCCGCGTATCAGGTTCCACTGAACCCTTTCGGAAGCCGCCTTGCCTCCCGTCCCCGACCCCTTTGCCGATTTCTTTGCTGCAGGAGTTGCCGCTGCCTTCTTCGCAGGAACTCCCGACTTCTTCGAGGAAGACTCGACGGGCTTTCCCTTGGCGTAGGTGGGGCGCCGCCCTCCCTTACGCTGTTTTTTCTTTTTCTTCTTGGCCATGACCCTCTCAGACCTCTTTCGCTTCCGCCTATTCTATAATAGATGGGCACACAGTTTACGGTGGAAATAAGGAGGTCGCAGATGTTCGATTTTCTGATGACCGATGAGCAGAAGGAACTGCAGGAGGAGATGAGGGACTTCACCCGCTCGATAGACCGCCAGTACCTCCTGGACATGGACGCGGAGGAGATACAGTACCCGAAGGAGATACTTGAGAAGGCCGCCGAACGGAAACTGCTCGGCCTCCGCTTCCCCGAGGAGTACGGCGGGCGCGGCCTCGGGTGGACGGAGGAGATAATCGCCATAGAGGAGATGGCCACGCTCGGCATTCCGCCCGCCTGCCTCTACTCACTCGTCTCCATCGTAGGTGAGTGCATCATCGAGTTCGGTACCGAGGAGCATAAGCAGAAGTATCTCAAGCCGACCCTGGGGGCGAAGCTCTTCTGCTCCGAGGCGCTGACCGAGCCTCGGGGGGGCTCGGACTTCTTCGGGGCGACCACGACCGCGAAGAAGGAGGGCGAGGAGTACGTG
>JAENXM010000188.1 GCA_016649525.1 Actinomycetota bacterium | reverse complement strand
TGACGGCGCGGCGTCGCTCCACAGGCACGGCTTCGGGGCCTCCCACCTGATAGGAGAGATGGCCGACCTTGTGCTTGAAAAGGCGCCTGTTGTCCTGGGAATCGCGCTTGTCGAGGACGGCGAGAAGAGGCTCTCACGCATAGAGGCGCTAAGGCCTCGGGAGTTCAGGCTTCGAGATACCGAGCTTCTGCAGGCCGCGATACCCCTGTACCCGAGGATACCGCTTGAATCTGCCGATTTGCTCATCGTTGACGAGATCGGCAAGGACATATCGGGGATAGGGATGGACCCGCTTGTCACCGGCCGCGGGAAGGACGCGGACCCTGAAGAGGGCGCGACGTTCAGCGCCAGGAGGCTTGTCGCCCTGAGGCTTACCGAGGGCTCCGGCGGGAACGCTACGGGAATCGGGTACGCGGACGTGACGACCGAGAAGCTGGTTGCTTCGATGGACCGGGAGGTGACTCGCCAGAACGTCCTGGCTTCCGGCGCGCTCGACCGGGTGCGCATCCCGAGGGTGGCGGGCTCCGACAGGGAAGCCGTAGAGATGGCACTGGAGGGCCTGGGGGAGTACTCGCCGGATAATGTGAGGGTTGTGAGAATCAAGAACACCCGGGCGCTTGCCGAACTACAGGTGTCTTCGGCGCTTGTGCCGGAGCTTAAAGGCCGGGAGGGCATCGAGGCGGGCGGGGAGCGGGACATGGAGTTCGACTCCGACGGGAGCATCCTCTAGTGTTTTTGTACTCTCCGGTGCCGTGATAACCTAATAAGCGTCTTTGAAGGCATGATTTAACGTGGAGGGAGTTCTGTGGCTGAAAAATACGACGCGGTCGTGATTGGCGCGGGCATAGCCGGGCTCGGGGTATCGGCCCTTCTCCAGAGGGCGGGACTCAAGACGCTCTGCGTTGAGAGGGACTCGCAGGCGGGCGGCCGCATGCAGAGCTTCGACATCGAGGGCGGCTGGAGGGTGGACATCGGACTGCACCTGGCTGAACTCGGTGACGCCTCCTCGAGCAGCGAGCTGGCGAGGCAGGTCGGCAAGGAGGTCAGCTGGGCGCGCTTCAGCGAGACGGTAGAGATGTTCAGGGCCGGGCGCTGGCAGACGCTCGAAGAGATGATAATAGCGTCGCCCGAGGACATAGACGAGATAAAGAAGATGATGAAGGGCATCGCCGCTATGAGCGACGCCGACATCGAGGCGTACGACCTGACCAGCTGGAAGCAGTGGCTTGATGGGAAGACCACGTCGGCGGTCGCGAGGGAGCTCTTCAGCGTGAACGGGATGATAATGACGACGGTCCCCGACACGCTGGAGATGTCGGCCGGAGAGATCCTCTACATAGCGCGCGAGAACCTGCAGAAGAAGCGCAACGTCCTTACCGCGGCTTACCCGGTCGGCGGGATGATGGGGGTAATCACTCCGCTGAAGGAGGCTTTCGAGGAGGCGGGCGGCGAGCTCATGCTCGGGACAGAAGTCGACTCCGTGCTTTTTGAGGGCAGCAATGTGCGGGGGGTGGCCTTGAAGAAGGGGAGCGCATCCCCATACCCCGGATGGTTCTACATGGACGACGCCCGGGTGGTCGAAGCACCTGTTGTGGTGTGCGCGCTTCCCCTCTGGGACCTTGACGGAGTGCTGGACGTGAGCCCGGAGACCTCCGTCCTGCCGGAGTGGTGGTTGAAGAGGTACGATGACCTGAAGTTCGAGACGACGGGGCTCATAGGCTACACGATCGGGCTCAAGGAGACAGTCTACGACAGGCCGAACTTTCTCTCGGCCCTTTGCCTCGACCACACGGGTAAGCCTTTCCAGGGTTTTGTGCCGTCCGCCTTCGACCCGGGGGTGGCGCCCGAGGGTAAGTCGCTGTTGCAGACCGACTGCGTCGTCGAGGTCGACCAGATATTCGACAAGTTCGAGCTTGAGCGGCTGCTCGGGCTGATGTGGACGGACATCCAGGAGATGTTCCCCGGGATAGACGACAGGGTCGAGTGGAAGTTCACCTACAAGTGTATCGGCTGCGACGGGCTCGCCAGGAAGCCCGGCCAGGTGGGGATGTTCAAGCCCGACGTGGTCGCCCCGGGGTCAGGAGGGCTTTACTTCGCGGGAGATACGTATCGAGGACGGGGTCTAGCCCTTAACAGCGCGGCGATTTCGGCGAAAATCTGCGCGGAGGAGATCCTTGGAAGACACGGGCCTTGACAAGATAAGGCGGGGATCATGCTTGGGGCAAAAACCCTGGCCCGGGCCAAGATAAACCTTTTCCTTTCCGTGGGGCCGCGCCGGGAGGACGGCTATCACGAGATCCGCTCCGTCATGCAGGCTCTCGAACTCTCGGACGAGCTGTACTTCCGGCGGACCGACGGCTCGCGCGGTAGGGTCACCCTTCGCTGCAGCGACGGGGACCTCCCCGCGGGAGAGGGTAACCTGGTGTGGCGGGCGATCGAGACATTCGCGGGCGAGACCGGCGTGATGGATGAAGGCGGCATAGAGGTCTTCATCAACAAGAGGATCCCCGTTGGCGCGGGACTTGCCGGAGGGAGCGCGGACGCGGCGGCGGCGCTGCTGGCGATGAACCATATCTGGGAGCTCGAGATGTCACCCGCGGAAATCGAGAGTATGGCCGCACGGGTGGGCTCCGACGTTCCTTTCTGTCTTCACGGGGGCACCGCCATGGTAACGGGAAGAGGTGAGAAGGTGCAGCCTCTGGAACCGCTCCCGTCGTTCCAGGCCGTGGTCGCTTCGCCGGGAGAGCAGGTCTCCACGGCAGACGTCTACCGGAGGTTCGATACGGTTGCCGGGGAGTCTGGATTGACAGGCAAAGAGGAGCTCGAGCGGGCGCTTTCCGGCCTCCTCGAGGGGGTCAAAATAGGCGATTTTGAGGCGGTATGCGCCAACTTGCACAACAGCCTTGAATCTGCCACGATAGCCAGGGACCGGCTGGAACTGTATAAGAAAACAGCACTTGAGGCGGGGGCCGCGGCCGCGCTTATGACGGGGAGCGGGCCTGCCGTCTTTGCCCTCACGAGGACTCTCGAAGATGCTGCGGGGGTCGCCTGGGAGCTTGAGAAGACAGCGCCCATAACAATCATAACCGGCTTTGCCGACAGGGGCGCTCAGATCGCGGATTGACCAAGGGCGGTCATGGGGTGTGGCCAAGTGGTAAGGCAGCGGCCTTTGGAGCCGCCATCGCAGGTTCGAATCCTGCCACCCCAGCCAGGCAAGTTGATATCCAATGGATTTCAGTACGGCCTCTCAGGCCGGGAGAGGAGAGCCGGGCTGAGAGCCCGGCCTAAAATATAGAACCGGCCTAAAATATAGAACCGGCGTAATAGAGCGAGTTATCCATGAGCGGTTCAGATAACAGCAGGCTGGCGGTGGTGGTGCTGGGTGCGGGCGAGGGAAAGAGGATGAGGTCCGACACCCCCAAAGCGCTCCACCCTGTCTGCGGCAGGCCTATGATCGAGTATGTCCTCGACGGGGTGGCGTCCCTGGGTGCGGGAGAAGTCGTGCTCGTTGTCGGACCTCGCGCCGACGACTTGCGGAACGTGGCCGGGAAGGATGTCCGCTTCGCCGAGCAGGGCGAAGCGCTCGGCACCGGGCACGCGGTCAAAGTAGCCCTGGAAAACCTGGACGAGGTCTTCGAAGAGATCCTCGTACTGCCAGGGGACAGCCCCCTGATAAGGGGCGAGACGCTTCAGGGGCTTGTGGGTGCCCGCAGGGACGGGGATGCCGCTGCCGCTTTGCTTACCGCGGAGATCGAGGACCCCGGGGGGTACGGCAGGGTGCTGAGGGACGCATCCGGTGAGGTGAAGAAAATCGTTGAGGAGGCCGATGCCACCGATGCGGAGCGGGCCGTAAG
>JAENXM010000261.1 GCA_016649525.1 Actinomycetota bacterium | reverse complement strand
CTCTCCCAGCTGAGCTACACGCCCAGGGTGTTCCCCGATGGTATGCGAACGTGGTGCCGCAGGCAAGCTGCGCGCCCTCGAATCACTTGCGAAGCATCGGCGTGCGCTCGCTCTCGATTACGGCCTCGAAAGCGTGCGTATAAGCCTGCAGAAGTGTGTTGAAGTTCGGTTTCTCCCCCGGAAGTATGAACCCGGTCGTGGCCCCGAGCTTGACGAGCTCGAGCGCCACTTCCCTGCGGTCCATCTCTGGTCTGCGGTCCACGCCTGATCCCTCCTTCATCCCTCAAGCCACTCCTTTAGACGATCAACCGCCTCCTGGGTCCCGAAAGTCATAGTTTCGAAGGGTTCTTTCGGTATGCCCGGCCGCTGTGGAACAATTGTAGCATGAGTGCTTCTTTTTTCATCCACAAATCGCCCTCCGAAGCCGCCTGCAGGGTCTGCGGCCGCACTGGAGAAGATGTCTCAAAGGCGCTTGGCGTCTGCCGTGACTGCATAATCGAAGACACAGATAGCGCGCGAGGTGCTGTATCGCGCGCCCGTCTCAGGGCCCGCGAGCAATATTCGACCCCGCCGTCTCCGCCACGTACGGAGGACGGCAAGACCTGCAGGATATGCGTGAACCGGTGCCGGATGGGCCCCGGGGAACTCGGTTTCTGCGGCCTTCGCGAGAACCGCGGAGATAGGGTGCACAGCAGGGCCGGCACAAGCCGCCTCGGCATTTTCACCGCGTACCACGACCCTCTTCCAACAAACTGCGTCGCCGACTGGGTGTGCCCCGGTTGCAGCGACGCAGGGTATCCCGGTTGTTCCGTGAGCCGCGGCCCCGAGAGGGGCTACAAGAACCTGGCGGTCTTCCTCGCCGCCTGCAGCTTCGACTGCCTCTTCTGCCAGAACTGGTCGTTCCGCGAGAATACCGAGATGCTCGCGCCGCTGAGGACACCCGGAGAGCTCACCGATATGATCGACGAACGCACATCCTGCATTTGCTTCTTCGGGGGTGACCCCTCGCCGCAGCTCCCGTTCGCGCTCGCGGCGTCCAGGCGGGCACTCGAGCGCGCCCATGGCCGCATTCTCCGTATCTGCTGGGAGACGAACGGCTCGATGAACCCGGGGCTCCTGCGGCAGGCGCTGGCGCTCTCACTGGAGACCGGGGGGTGCGTAAAGTTCGATATAAAGTCCTGGGACGAGAGCCTCAACCGCGCGCTCACTGGCACCACCAACCGTCAAACCCTCGAGAACATCGAGCTCGCCGTCGTGCTCTCGCGAGACCGCCCCGATCCGCCCCCGATTATCGCATCGACGCTCATGGTCCCCGGTTACGTAGGCGCCGACCAGGTTGGCGCAATCGCCCGGTTTCTCGCATCACTCGACCCGGAGATCCCCTACAGCCTGCTCGCTTTTCACCCCGATTACCTGATGGACGACATGGGCACAACGACCGCGAGGCTTGCGCATGAATGCGAACAAACGGCAAGGAGTGCGGGCCTCAGCCGTATAAAGATAGGGAACATCCACCTGCTCTCGTGAGTTGACCGCTGTCAATGCGGCCCGCGAGAAACTAGAATAGCTTTAGTAACAGGACTACCGGGAGTGAGAATGGACAGAATCGAGACTGTAAGGCGCGACCTGGTCGGCACACCAATCCACCTCTGCCCGGAGAGGGCGTACCTCGTGACGGATTTCTACAAGAACCACGCAGACCCCAGCGAGCCTATAACTGTGCGCAAGGCGCGGGCCCTCGCGTACGTCCTACAAAACAAGAGCGTCGAGATCTTTCCGGGCGAGCTCGTCGTCGGCAACGCCGGGAGCAGCCGGAAATCCTGCATCATGCAGCCCGAGCTGGCGACCTCATTTATGAGCCAGGAGCTTCTCTGGATAAACAGGAGAAAGACCAATCCCTTCAAGTCGAAGCTACGCGACCGGGTGAAGCTCTTGACCCGCGTGATACCATACTGGCTACTGCACAGCATGCCCTCGCGTATGTTCCCAGGACCGGTACGGTTCGCCTCCTACGTCAAGCACCAGCTCAAGCCGACCTACTACCTCATAAACGAGGCCGGCGGCATCGGCCACTTCCTCCCCGACTACGAGAAGATGCTGCGGCTGGGGACGAGCGGCTACCTCGAGACCTTCAAGGAGAAGAAGGGCGATATCTACGACGCCGCGAGGATTGCGTGCGGCGCGCTCGAGGATTGGGCCGGGAGGTTTGCCGACCGTGCCGGGAGTCTCGCGCATGCGGAGGTCGACCCGGAGCGTAAAAGCGAACTCCTCGAGATATCAAGGATCTGCAGAAAGGTCCCGCGCTACCCGGCGGAGACGCTCCACGAGGCCCTCCAATCGCTGTGGCTGACGCACCTCGCCGTCAACCTGGAGAGCCTCAACTCGGCCGTCTCGTTCGGCCGCATCGACCAGTACCTTTATCCCTACTACCAGCGCGACATCGACGAAGGACTCCTCACCCGCGAGGAGGCTCTCGAGCTGCTCCTCCTCTTCAGCGCGAAGGCGACCGAGCACGTTTTCCTCTTGAACGAGATGATCTCGCAATACCACGGCGGATACCTCGTGGTTCAGGCGGCGATAGTGGGCGGAACCGACCGGGAGGGACGCGACGCCGTAAACCAGCTGACATATCTTTTTCTCGATGTGATGGAGAAACACCGCATGCGGGACCCGAACTACCAGGCGAGGGTGCACTCAGGTTCGCCCGACGAGTACCTGGAACGCGCGCTCGAGGTCGCAAGGGAGGGCTACGGTGTGCCCTCGCTCTTCAACGACGGGGCGGTGGTGCCG
>JAENXM010000328.1 GCA_016649525.1 Actinomycetota bacterium | reverse complement strand
TGGTTGCTGAGCGCCTTCATGGGAGTTGTATAGAAGAACTTCTTTCCCTCCGCGTGCGCCTTCTCCAGGGCATATTCTGCGACGACCGTCTTGCCCGAACCCGTCGGCGCGGCAACGAGAACCGACCTGTCGTGATGCAGGTGACCGATGGCGCGGCGCTGGAAATCATCAAGGGTGAAGTCGTTCGAGCGCTCAAAGGCTTTTGGGTCCATGCTTTTATTGTAACAGTCCGCTATTTATAATGGTCACAAGCGGACTGTGAAGGAGACCCGGTGAGGATTTACCTTCAGGACAAGACCGGAGTAGTCATAGAGCCCGCCTCACTCCAAGAGGTCGGGCTTCCCGAGTGCAAGCTTCTCTGGGTGGACCTTGAAAAGCCTTCCTCTGAAGAGCTCGCGCTCATCGGCCGTTTCTTCGACATCCATCCTGTGGCGCTTGAAGAGTGCCAGAAGGAAGAAACGCTCCCGAAAGTCCAGGAATTCGCAAACCACCTCTTCATCATCTGGGACTTCCTGCGTGACGATCCATCGACCGAGAAACTGGAGACGTCCAGCCTGTGCATGTTTCTTGGTGCAAACTACCTGGTGACTATACACAAGGAGCCGGCGCCTGAGTTCGACCGCGTGCTCGATAACCTCGAAAAGGAGCCGTCTCTCTACAAGGAACATCCCGCCCCGGTCCTATATTCCATCCTCGACACGGCGGTCGACGAGTACTTCCCGCTGGTCGAGGACCTGACCGAGAAGATCGATACCTACATGGAAAGCCTTCTTCTCGACCAGGGTGTGGGAGACCTCAAGACGATCCTTACGATCAAGCACCGCAACATGGCCGCGCGCCGGATGATAACCGCCCACCGGGACGTCGTGATGAAGCTGGCCCGGAGGGACATTCCGTTCATCCCCGAGGGCCTCTCCGTTTACATCATGGATGTCTACGACCACCTGGTGAGGATAGGCACCGAGGTGGAGAACAACAGCGACCTCATATCATCGTCGCTCGACATCCACCTCAACGCGGTGAGCAACCGGCTGAACGTGACCATGAAGCGCCTGACGACCATCGCCCTTGTTTTCATGCCCCTAACGTTCCTGGTAGGACTGTACGGGATGAACTTCAGGCATATGCCCGAGATCGGCTGGCGGTACGGATATCTTCTTGTCTGGATAATGCTACTCGTCATCGCCATCGTGATGATCATAATCGCCAGGGTCAAGGACTGGTTCTGAATGGAAACGAACGTAACATATCCCGGCGCTGGAATCCTGGCGCCGCCGCCCCGGGAGCCGGCTAGCTCGCGGCTGTGGGTCGAACATTCGACTCCGCCGGGGAACCTGCGGCGCGAGGGGGCCCTGCTCGTACTGGCCTCGCTGGTGATCGGTCTTTCCTTCGCGATGACCGCCCTCAAGTCGCTCGGGCTGTGGGTCTCCATCCCGTGCCTCTTCAACAAGATTACCGGCCTGCCGTGTCTTACCTGCGGCCTCACGCGGAGCTTCTCGCTGACAGCGCACGGACAGTTCATGGCCGCACTGAGGATGCACCTGTTGGGTCCACCCCTTTTTGCTCTGACCTGTGGCCTTGCCGCTTACATGGCGGTGTCGCTTGCTAGCGGATACAGGATCAGGTTTCAACTCTCTCCGGGGGCGAGGAGGTTCATTTTCATCTTCGCCCTCTGGATATTCGTTGCATGCTGGGTTGTCAAAGTAGCGTTCATGAAAGGAGCGTGGTAAAAGCTTCTGAAGTTGCCGGCATCGACCGAAAGGAGGAATTGTGAACGAGCAGGAAGGCGGACTTGTACAGAACCTTTATTATTACATCCAACAGAGGGTGACGAGCGACTGGACGACGGACCCGACCACGGCGATCATCCTGACTATCGTCACCTGCGGCATCTACGGCCTGTACATCTTCTACAAGTTGATGGAGCGGAGG
>JAENXM010000297.1 GCA_016649525.1 Actinomycetota bacterium | reverse complement strand
TTAACGCGCGCTCGGAGGTGGCCGTTCTCACCGTTTTTTCTCCTTGGTGCCTATCCCGAACGCCGCTTCGGTATTTGCGGTGAGCAGTCCAGCCATCTCTTCCGGGGATATGCCGCGTGTCCGGGCAAGCTCGTTCGCGACCAGGCGGACGCGCTCCGGGATGTTCGGTTTGCCCCTGAAGGGTTCGGGCGATAAGAATGGCGCGTCGGTCTCGGCGAGGAGCCTGTCATCCGGCACGAGGGAGGCCACCTTCCTCGCGGCCTGCGATTTCTTGAAGGTTATGGGGCCCGCGAACGACACGAAGTAGCCGCGGCCCAGTACTTCTCTGAGCATGTCGGGGTTGCCCGAGAAGCAGTGCATCACCACCCGGGTCTCGTCCGCCTTCTCCTCTTTGAGTATCTCCAGGGTGTCGTCGTGCGCCTGTCGGTCGTGCACGATGAGCGCCATCCCGAGCCTGCGGGCGAGCCTTATGTGCGCCCTGAATGCGTCTTTCTGCCGCTCGGCAGGAGAGCGGTCACGGTAATAGTCGAGTCCCGTCTCGCCGATGGCGACGACCTTATCATCGCCCCTCGCGATCTCCTCCAGCCTGTCGGCGTCTCCGGCGGTCATATTGCCCGTGTCGTTCGGGTGGATGCCGACGGCCGCGTAGACTGAATCGAACGACCTGGAATACCACACCGCCTCGGTGCTCGAGGCCAGGTTGATACCTATCGTTATGATAGGGGAGACACCCGCTTGTTCCGCGGCGGAGATGACCTTGCCCGTTTCCTGGTCGATGAGATCCAGGTGGGCATGGGTATCCGGTATCAATTGTCCTCTTTCTCCCCTTCTATCTTACGCGGGAATATCGCCTCGGCGCGACTTGTCCTGGCTCCTGCCGGGAGCTGGCCCCAGGCGGCCGACTCCGGCAGTCTGGCGTCCTTGAGGGGCTCGGCGACTCCGACGCGCTCGTAGATCTTTTCTGCGGCGTCCGGCATGAAGGGCGAGATGAGTATGGACACCAGGCGAAGGCCCTCGAGGCTGTTATACAGTACGCGGTCGAGGTCGGCCTCCCTGCCGGTTTCCTTCGCGAGGGCCCACGGGGCGGATACGTCCACGTACCTGTTGATCGCGTGTATGAACTCAAAGGTCTCGGCGAGGGCCTCGTTGAAGGCGAGCGATTCCATCCTGTCTTCGAGGGTCATGAGCAGTGAGTCGGCGGCTTCGCGCAGCCTGTTCTCCTCGGCCCCGGGCGCCCCGGGCTCCGGGACGACCCCGTCCCTGTACTTGTCGACCATCGTGAGCACGCGGCTTTCCAGGTTCCCGAGGTCGTTGGCGAGTTCGGCGTTGTAGCGCTTGAGCATCGTCCGCAGCGAGAAGTTGCCGTCGAGGCCGAACGAGAATTCCCTCAGGAAGTAATAGCGGTACGCGTCGAGCCCGAACTCGTCGACCAGGTCCGCGGGACGCACTACGTTCCCGAGCGACTTGGACATCTTCTGCCCCTCGACGGTAAGCCAGCCGTGGGCGAACACGTGCTCGGGTAGAGGGAGGCCGGCGGCTATCAGCATCGCCGGCCATATGACGGCGTGGAACCGGAGTATCTCCTTTCCCACCAGGTGCCAGTCGGCCGGCCACGTCCTGTCGAACCTGGCCTCGTCGGTCCCGTAGTCGATGGCGCTTATGTAATTGAGAAGAGCGTCGAACCAGACGTACATCACGTGGTTCGCGTCGAAAGGGAGCGGGATCCCCCACGTGAAGCTGGTACGCGATATGCTCTGGTCCGCGAGGCCGCTCTTTATGAAGCTCATCACCTCGTTGCGCCTGACCTCGGGCTGTACGAACCCGGGGTTTTCCTCTATGTGGCGCAGGACGGCATCCGCATATTTTGAAAGCCTGAAGAAGTAGTTCTCCTCCTTGACCCACTCGACCGGCCGCCCGCAGTCCGGGCACGCGCCCTCGGCGAGCTGGCTCGACAGCAGGAAGGACTCGTCGTGGATGCAGTACCAGCCCTCGTACGTGCCGAGATAAACGTCGCCGGTCTTCTGCAGCTTCTCGATGAAGAGCTGGGCCACCTTCGTGTGACGGTTCTGGGTCGTGCGGATGAAGTCGTCGTTCGAGATGTTGAGGAGCTTCCAGGTATCCGTGAAGTGGGGGACCATCCGGTCGACCCACGCCTGAGGGCTCTCGTTCCTCTCGGCCGCGGCCTGCGCGACCTTCTGGCCGTGTTCGTCGGTCCCCGTCAGGAAGAAGACCTCGCGCCCCTTCATGCGCTGGTACCGCGCGATAACGTCCGCCACCACGGTTGTGTATG
>JAENXM010000164.1 GCA_016649525.1 Actinomycetota bacterium | reverse complement strand
CTGCTTGTACCGAGGATCACGAAGATCATGCCCCAGACGAAGGTCGAGAAGGTGATCGGGTGCCACATCCATTCGTACCTCCCGTTCCCCAAGAAGCAGCTCTTCCCGCTTGTGAAAAAAGCCATGTACAAGAAGCTCGAGACGACCGACAAGGTCCTTTTATTCGAGGATTTGATAAAGAAGTACCCGGCCGGTCCTATCGAGGACAAAAGCAAGTGGGACGAGCTGTCCACCATCATCTACACGGGCGGGACAACCGGGAAAAGCAAAGGCGTCATGCTCAGCCACAAGAACGCAAGCTGCAACGTGCAGCAGTTCAGGGCCTGGTTCCCGCAGTACGAGGACGGGGAGGAGTCGATCGTAGGGACCTTCCCTATATTCCATTCCGCTGGCTTCACAGCGATTCAGAACTTCATGACCTGGGCCGGCTGGGAGCACCTGATGATTCCCAGGCCGGAGCCCGAGGGCATCCTCGAGATTCTGAAGAAGGACAAGCCGCACTTCCTGCCGGGAGTACCGACCATATTCGTCGGCCTTCTCGACACCGAGGAGTTCAGGAAGATGGACCTCTCATTCATAAAGGGCTTCTTCGCAGGGGCGGCGCCGCTTGCCGCCGACACCATAATGGACCTCAAGGAACTCACGGGCGCGACAATAGGTGAGGTCTACGGCCTGACCGAGACCGCCCCCGTAGCGACGGTCACACCATGGGGAGGAACGATAAAGCCCGGGACCGTGGGGGTTCCCGTGGCCGATACGGATATCAAGATAGTGGATACGGAGACCGGACAGAGGGAGCTTGCGACCGGCGAGGTGGGGGAGATAATCATAACGGGCCCGCAGATCATGATGGGCTATTACAAGAAGACCGAAGAGACCGCCGAGACCCTCAGGGACGGGTGGATATACACGGGGGACATAGGCTATTTCGACGAGGACGGCTACCTGAGCATCGTGGACCGCAAGAAGGACATGGTGATCGCGAGCGGATATAACATCTACCCCGTTGAGATAGACAACGCCCTTTTCGACCATCCGAAGGTTCTCGAGGCCTGCGTCGTCGGCGTCCCGGACCAGTACCGCGGCGAGGCCCTGAAAGCTTTCATAGTCGTCAAGGAGGGGGAGTCCCTTACCGAGGAGGAGGTAATAAGTTACCTGAAGGAGAGGCTCGCCCCATACAAGATACCCAAGCTCGTGGAGTTCAGGGACGAACTGCCCAAGACGGCCATCGGGAAGATCCTGAGGCGCGAGCTGCGGGAAATGGAGATCAAGAAGACCGAAGGCGGAGAGACAAGTACCTCTGTGTAGTCACGAAAGGACTGAGAGATGATTCTTTTAAACCCAAAGAAACACGAGCGCGAGTATCCCGATGAAAGGTCAAGGGAGATCATGCTCAAGACCATCGGGTTCTTCGAGGGCAAGGGCAGAGGCAAGGTAAAGAAGGATGACCATGAAAGGGTGTGGTACTCGGACTTCCTGGAGTTCGAGAAGAAAGAGGAGATATTCTCGACACTGCTCACTCCCTCTCCATACGGGAGCGGTGACCGCAGGTGGGATACGTGGAGGAACTGCGAGTTCAACGAGATCCTGGCTTTCTACGGGCTCGCGTACTGGTACACATGGCAGGTCTCGATACTAGGCCTTGGACCTATATGGATGAGCGACAACGAAGAGGTCAAGCGGAACACCGCCAGGCTGCTCGCCGACGGGGCTATCTTCGCTTTCGGCCTGTCTGAAAAGGAGCACGGCGCGGACCTCTACTCGAGCGAGATGGCGCTATCGCCGCAGCCCGACGGCACCTACCTGGCCAACGGCCGCAAGTACTACATCGGCAATGCCAACGAGGCTTCTCTTGTCTCGACCTTCGGCAAGATGACGGATACAGGCGACTACGTGTTCTTCGTGGTGGGCTCGAAGCACGGGAAGTACGAGTGCGTGAAGAACGTGGTGAACAGCCAGAATTTCGTGGCCGAGTACGCGCTCAACGATTATCCGATAACAGAGAACGATATCCTCTCGAAGGGCAGGGATGCATGGGACGCGGCCCTCAACACGGTGAACGTAGGGAAGTTCAACCTCGGGTGGGCATCGATAGGCATGTGCACCCATGCTTTCTACGAAGCCCTGGATCACGCCTCAAACCGGAGGCTTTTCGATCACTACGTGACCGACTTCACCCACATCAAGCAGCTTTTCACGGACGCTTACGCGCGCCTCGTGGCGATGAAGCTATTCGCGCTGAGGGCCGCCGACTACATGCGCTGTGCCTCGCCTGAGGACAGGAGATATCTCCTTTACAACCCCATGGTGAAGATGAAGGTCACAACGCAGGGAGAGGAAGTCATAAACCTGCTCTGGGACGTTATCGCCGCGAAGGGTTTCGAGAAGGACACCTATTTCGAGATGGCGGCAAGGGACATCCGGGCGCTGCCGAAACTCGAGGGTACCGTTCACGTGAACATGGCACTCATAATCAAGTTCATGCCGAACTTCTTCTTCAATCCCGGCAAGTTCCCGGACATCTCAACGATGACGGAGCCGAAGAATGATAATTTCCTCTTCGACCAGGGGCCGACGAAGGGACTGGGGAAGATCCAGTTCCACGATTACGACCTGGCGTACGATGGCATCGACCTTGCTAACGTAAGCGTTTTCAGGGAGCAGATCGAGGGTTTCAAGGAGTTCCTCCTCAATGCGCCGCCCGATGAAGCACAGGCCAAGGACTTCGACTTCCTCCTGATCCTCGGCGAGCTTTTCACCCTGGTCACTTACGGGCAGCTCATAATCGAGAATGCGGGACTATACGTGGTCGCGGATGACATCATCGACCAGATCTTCGACTTCATGGTCAGGGACTTCTCTAAATTCGCGCTGCAACTGTACTCAAAGACGAGCAGCACGAGTAAGCAGATGGAACTCTGCCTGAGGATGATAAGGAAGCCCGTCGTAGACGTCGCAAGGTATGAGCGGGTCTGGACCGAGCACGTCTTCGCGCTCAAGGGCCAGTATCAGATGAACGACTGACTCTCTGGAGACGGGTGCATGGAACGCAAAGTCCTCGTGATCGACGAAAAGGACAACGTCGCGGTCGCCCTCGAGGACATCTCCGCCGGTACCGAGATAGAGCTCCCCGACGGCAGAAGGTTCAGTGCGGCAGGCGATATCCCTTACAGCCACAAAGTGGCGCTTGTCGCTTTGCGCGCCGGGGATACCGTGATCAAATACGGTGAGGTGATCGGCAGGGCTTCGGGGGACATCAAGGCGGGCGAATGGGTGCACACCCATAACCTTAAGCCTGTCGAGGAGATATGATGGAGAGTTTCTCGGGCTATGAGCGGTCGAACGGCTCGGTCGGTATACGCAACCACGTGGCGATCATTCCTACGGTCGCCTGCGCCAACGGTGTCGCCGGCTTGATCGCTAAGGAAGCTCCGCAAGCGGTGCCTCTTTTCCACGGTCACGGCTGCGGGCGGGCCGGTCGCGATCTGGAGCTCCACATCAGGACTCTGGCGAACCTGGGAAGGCATCCGAACGTCGGTGCTGTGCTGGTGGTGGGTCTGGGGTGCGAGGTCATAAAGGCCGAGCACCTTGCTCCCTCGATAGCCGAATCGGGCAAGCCGGTGGAATATCTGGATATACAGAGTGAGGGCGGCTCGCTGAAGACCGCGGAGAAAGGGCTCAAACTCGTGGAAGGTCTTATCGAGTCGGTCGGCAGGGAGAAGCGGACCGAGGTTGGTGTAGAACGGCTCATCCTGGGCCTGGAGTGCGGGGGATCTGACGCATTCTCGGGTGTAACGGCCAACCCGAGCGTCGGGGTGGTAGCAGACTGGCTGGTCGATAAGGGTGGGATGGTCATCCTGACGGAGAACACCGAGATGATTGGGACGAGCCATATACTCGAAAGGCGCGCCTGTTCACCGCAGGTGGCAGCGGAGATCAAGTCGATGATTTCGGCCGCCGAACAGAGGACACGAGACATCCTGGGGCCTCTTGCGTCCATGGTGATCGCGCCCGGAAACATGGACGGAGGGATGAGCTCCATACAGGAGAAATCCCTCGGCTGTATCGCGAAGGGCGGCTCGTCCGCCATCAGGCAGGTCATCGACTATGCAGGTGTTCCGAGCGAGAAAGGGCTTGTCCTCATGGACGCCCCCGGGTTCGACACCGAATCGACATCCGGCCTGGCCGCCTCGGGAGCACAGGTGATACTTTTTACGACCGGCCAGGGAAACCCGATCGGTTTTCCCACTGTACCGGTGATAAAGATCGCAAGTACCTCGCGTCTGTACCGCGCAATGGGGGACGATATAGATATAAATGCCGGTATGGTCCTGGAGGGAAAGAGCCTTGCCGACGTAGCGGAGGACATCAAGGACGTTCTGGGCAGGGTGTTGAACGGCGAGCAATCAAAGGCGGAGAGGAACGGACAGGGCGGCATCACGTGCCTTTACACCACG
>JAENXM010000136.1 GCA_016649525.1 Actinomycetota bacterium | reverse complement strand
GCGGTATCACCTTGCCCAACCGGGTTCTCATGCCCGCGATGCACATGGGCATGGCGAAAGACGGCTTCCCGAGCGACGGTTTCATCGACTTCTACGAGGAGCGGGCGAAGGCGGGCCCCGGCCCCGGCCTCATGATAATCGGTGGCTGCTATACGGAGAAAAGGGGGATGGGCGCCCCGAACTTCGTAGGCCTGGACGACGACAAATTCATCCCGCGCCTGAAAGAGCTGACGGACCGCATCCACAAATACGACTCGCTCATTGCCGCCCAGCTCTACCACGGCGGGCGCTACTCGCCGGGTTTTCTTATCGGTGAGCAGCATGTTTCGGCTTCCGCCAGTTCGTCGATGTTCAACAGGGACCCCGCGCACGAGCTGTCCATCTTGGAAGTCGAAGAAGTCCAGGAGAATTACGCTAAGGCCGCAAGGCGCACGCGGGAAGCGGGTTTCGACGCGGTGGAGCTGATATGCGCCGCTGGTTACCTGGTCAACCAGTTCCTTTCACCTCTCACAAACAAGAGAGAGGATCGCTACGGGGGGGACATCTTCGGACGCATGACTTTCATGCTGGAATCCATCGCCGCCATAAAGGAGGCGACAGGCGCCTACTTCCCCCTGATATGCAGGATTTCGGGTTCCGACTTCGTGGAAGGCAGCCATACGCTCGAAGAGACGAAAGTCGTAGCCCGCGAGATGGAGAGGGCTGGCGTGGATCTGATAAGCGTTACTGGCGGCTGGCACGAGACGAGGGTCCCGCAGATAACGATGAACGTCCCTCGCGGAGCGTTTGTTTACCTCGCTGAAGGGATAAAAGACGCGGTCGACAGGGTACCGGTAGCGGCCTGCAACCGTATCAACAGCCCCGAGATGGCGGAACAGGTGCTCGCTGAAGGGCGCGCCGACATAGCGGCCATGGCCAGGGCTTTCCTGGCAGATCCGAAGTTCCTGCGGAAGGCCTACGAGGGGAGGACCGGCGACATCAGAACCTGTATAGCCTGTAATCAGGGCTGCCTCGATAACGTTTTCACGCTCCAACCCGTGACCTGCATGCTGAACCCGCGCGCAAACCGCGAGCGCGAGACCGAGCTTCTCCCAGCCGGGGAGAAGAAAAGGGTCCTTGTAGCGGGTGGCGGTCCAGGCGGCATGGAGGCGGCATGGGTCGCGGCCCACAGGGGCCACCGGGTGACCCTCTGCGAGAGTTCGGGGGTACTCGGCGGCCAGTGCGTCCTGGCGGCGGTTCCCCCGGGGCGCGAGGAGTTCAGTGAGATGGTGCGCTACCTCGAGCGTCAGTTGGAGAGGAAAGATGTCGAAGTCCGGCTGAATACCCGGGTGACCGCCGGACTCGTGAAGGAGACCAAACCCGACGCCGTCATCATGGCCACCGGGGCGAGCCAGATATTGCCCGGGATCGATGGGATCGACGGACCCAATGTGGTCTATGCCTGGGACGTCCTGGCCGGCAATGCCGATACGGGAAGAACGGTGGTCGTGGTGGGCGGCGGTGCCGTAGGCGTGGAGACCGGCATGTTCCTGGCGGAGAGGGGAAGGGACGTCACCGTGCTGGAAATGCTCGAAAAGCTCGGCGCCGATATCGGTATCTCGACGCGATGGACTATCCTCAAGGACGCCAGGGAGCTCGGGGTCAAGTTCATCGGGAGCTGCTGTGTGCAGAGGATAACAGGCACCGGCGTCGTGGCAGTCCGAGGTGGAAAGGACCGGGAATTCGAAGCGGATACGGTTGTAGTCGCGGTAGGCTCGAGTCCGAACAATGAGCTCGAGCATGAGCTGCGCGCTGCAGGCGTGATGGACGGCATCGAGTTCTACAAGGTCGGGGACTGCAAAGAAGCCCGGAAGGCCATAGAAGCCATCCATGAGGGATTTGCTACGGGGCTCGCGCTGTAAGCGGGCCGGTAAGGGGCGCATAGAAATGGAAGCCCGGCAGGAGAAGATAATGGTCGTGGACGACGAAGAGCATATCGTCGAGCTCGTCGAGCTCTACCTCGGAGAGGAAGGATACCTCGTCGAGAGCGCCGCTGACGGCGAGGAGGCGGTTGAGAAATTCGCTCAGGTAAAGCCCGACCTCGTGGTGCTGGATATAATGCTTCCCGGCATGGACGGCCTCGAGGCGCTTCGCCACATCAGGGGTAGCTCGCGGGTTCCGGTAATAATGCTCACCGCAAAGGAGTCCGAGGTGGACAAGGTCGTCGGTCTGGAACTGGGAGCCGATGACTACCTGACAAAACCGTTCAGCCCCAGGGAACTGGTCGCGCGCGTAAAGGCGGTGCTGAGGCGGGCCAAGGCTCCCCTAGCGGAAGAGGAACCGGTCGTCACCCGAGGAGGCCTCACGGTCGACACGGGCCGCCGGAAGGTCGAGGTCGAGGACCTTGGCGAGGTCGAGCTTACCGCGAAGGAGTTCGACCTGCTCTACGTCCTCGCGTCGAACCCGGGGATAGTCCTTTCGCGCGACCGCTTGATGGAGAAAGTCTGGGGATACGAGTACGTAGGGGACACCCGCACCGTCGACGTATACATCAGACACCTCCGCGAGAAGCTTTCCGACGACGCGGAGAAGCCCCGTTTCATCGAGACCGTAAGGGGGGTCGGGTACCGCTTCAAGGGCGAATAATATGTTCAAGACTCTCAGGTCCCGGGTGATCGCCACATATCTTGTAGTCATTATCATCTGCCTTCTTCTCGCCAGCGTCGTTTTCGTTCTCTTCCTCACCCGCTACGAGAAAGACAGGGCGCGCGATGATCTGAGAAGGCAGGTCGGCGTGGTAGCGCGCGACATAGGGCGCGTGGTGGGGGAGCTTGGCCTGCGTGCCCGGTCGGGGACCTCCGGTACCGAGTCCTCGCAGCCGCGCAGGATCGTCCAGGGCGTACTCAATACGGAGTCGCGGGTGCTTGGGACTAAACTATTCCTTGTTGACTCGAGCGGGACGGTCGTGGCGGAGGCGAACAGAGGTATCCGTGTGACGGGGAGGCCCCTCGATCTGCCGCTGAGCCTTCTCGAAAAGGATAGCCAGCAGGTCGTCGACGAGTTCCTCACCCGCTTCGGCAGGGAATACCTCTTCGTGTCGGCCCCGACGCTTGTCGATAAGACTACGCCGGGGTTCCTCATGGCCATCAAACCGCTCAATGAGATCGGTACCGGGGTGGGGTCGCTGATCTGGTATATGGCCCTCGCCGGTCTGATTGCGCTGGGTGTATCGACGCTTCTGGCCCTTTACCTTTCGGGCACGATCAGCCGTCCAATCGGGGCGGTAACGCAGGCGGCGAGGAAGATGGCGGCTGGTGACTACGATCAAGAGGTCCCGGTTAAAGGCTCCGATGAGACAGGCGAGCTGGCCCGCGACTTCAACATGATGGCCGATAGAGTCAGGACCGCCTACGAGCTGCAGCAGAACTTCGTCGGCAACGTCTCCCACGAGCTTCGCACCCCGCTCACGAGCATCGAGGGTTTCAGCCAGGCGCTTCTCGACGGGGTGAGCAGGGAAGAGGACGAAAGGCGCCGTTCCCTCGAGATAATCAACCAGGAGAGCAAGCGCCTCGTCAGGGTGCTCAACGACCTCCTGCTCCTTTCGCAGATGGACGCGGGAGAGCTTCGCCCCGAGAAAAAACCGGTCGACGTCGTGGATCTCATGCGCAAGATGGACAGCCTCTATCACGCTCGTGCGGACGAGGGAGGAGTCAGCCTCCTCCTCGACACCCCGGCTTCCGCCGTGACGCTCAATACCGACCCGGACCGACTGGAGCTTGTCCTGACGAACCTTCTGGACAACGCGATGGAATATACGGCCCCCGGTGGAACGATCACACTCTCCTGCACGGTGGGCGCGGAGGTCGTCGACATATCGGTCGCCGACACGGGCGAGGGTATAAGACCCGAGCTTCTGCCAAGGATCTTCGAAAGGTTCTACCGCGGTGAGAAGTCTCGCGCGACCAAGCGCGGTGGGGCGGGCCTCGGGCTCTCCATATGCAAGGAACTCGTGAAAACGCTAGGTGGTAGAATCCGGGTAGAAAGCCTGCCCGGGGAGGGCACGACATTCACCGTGACCCTTCCACTGTGAGTGCTTTTGTCGTTTAATATGACACTTGCCCGCCACCTGGATGGAGGTTTGGATGAGGCCGAGCTGGGACGAGTATTTTCTGGAGATAGCGAAGGTGGTGTCCGGCCGTTCTACCTGCCTGCGCAGGCAGGTCGGAGCTCTCATAGTGAAGGACAAGCGGATCCTCACAACCGGATATAACGGGGCTCCAAGGAATTTAGCGCACTGTCTGGACGTCGGCTGCCTTCGGGAAGAGGTCGGCGCGGAGAGCGGGCACGTGCACGAGCTCTGCCGGGGGCTCCACGCTGAGCAGAACGCCATCATCCAGGCCGCCATGCACGGCGTTTCCATTGACGGCGGGGTGCTCTACAGCACGCACCAGCCGTGCGTGCTCTGCTCCAAGATGATAATAAACGCGGGGCTGGAGGCGATCTACTACCTCGAGCCGTATCCCGACGAGCTGGCTGAAAGGCTGCTGGCGGAGGCCGGGATACTCTCGCAGAAGATGAAGCTCAGGGACTGATTGGTGCGGGGCTCAGCCCCGCGTGCAAACTATGGGATTGTATTTTGTCGCATTCGGAGCCGCTCTTATAAGCGTGCTGGTCATCACGCCGATCGTACGGTATATGGCGCGGCGCTCCAACATCATGGCCGTACCGGAGGACCGCACGGTCCACGAGAAGGTAACCCCGACCCTCGGCGGCCTCGCGATGTACCTGAGCATGATGATCGGCATCGGCGTCTACATTCTGGCCGCTCACCACCACCTTTCGAGCGACCTGCTCGGCGTCATGGGGGGCGCCACCGTCATCTTCGTGTTCGGCGCGGTGGACGACGTGCGCGGGCTCTCTCCCCTGGCGAAGCTCTTCGGACAGGTGCTCTCGGCGGGCGTCCTGGTCATCATGGGCGTTCAGATACAGAACATCCACATCCCGGGGTTCTCCTCCGTTATCTCGCTTTCCCCGGAGCTCTCGGTAATCGTCTCGCTCATATGGATCGTCGCCTTCATAAACATCATCAACCTCATAGACGGGCTCGACGGGCTCGCCGCCGGGATAACGTGCATCGCTTCGGGCGCCATGTTCTATTACGCGACCCAGACCGGGGTCGGC
>JAENXM010000217.1 GCA_016649525.1 Actinomycetota bacterium | reverse complement strand
TACTGTAGAAATGCTTGACCCTGCCGCTCACCTCCGCCCTGACCTTGTTCTTCTTGAGCTGGTCGGATATCTCGCCTTCGACCTGCTTCATGAACTTCTCCCGCTCGCCGCGGCGCTCGGCGACCATCTTCTGGATCTGGTGGTAGCGCTTGGGGTGCAGGGCCTCGAAGGCGAGGTCCTCGAGCCTCCACTTTATCTGCGATATGCCGAAGCGGTGAGCAAGCGGCGCGTATATCTCGAGCGTCTCGGTCGCGATCTCGCGGCGCCTGTCGGCCGGCAGGGCGGATATCGTCTCCATGTTGTGGAGCCGGTCGGCGAGCTTTATCAGTATCACCCGCACGTCCCTGGCCACCGCGATAAGCATCTTGCGCATGTTCTCCGCCTGCTCCTCCTCGCGCGAGGAGAACTTGAAGCGCTCGAGCTTGGTCATGCCGTCGATGATATCCGCGATCTCCTCCCCGAACTCCGCTCGGATGTCCGCCTGGGTGAGCGGTGTATCCTCGACCACGTCATGAAGGAGGGCTGCGCTCAAGGTGTCGGCGTCCAGCTCCAGCCCGGCAAGGACGGCCGCGACGGCCACCGGGTGTTCTATATAGTACTCGCCGGACTTGCGGTACTGGTCACTGTGCGACTGTAGGGCGAACTCGTAAGCCTTCTCCAGTTGGCGCTGGCCGCTTTTGCTGAGAAAGTGCCTGGTCTGCGAGAAGAGCTTCTCCGCACCGGGGGGTTGCTGTGACATCTCCTACTTCTTTTTCTTCTTTTTCTTCTTCTTGCCGCTTCCCGGACCCTTGGTCCTGGCCCTGGCCGCCGCCTTTCCGGCACCGGCAGGGGCTTTCCCGGCTGGCTTGAGCTTGGGCTGAGGCTTTACGCCAGGCTTCGCTGCCGCGGGCACGGTCTTCGGTTTCGGCGCAGCCCTGGCCGGTTTCTTCACTGCTGCTTTAGTGGATGGCTCCGTAGCGGTCGCGGGACGCGACCCGATAGCGGCTGCCCCTGCGGCCACCGGCTCGACTTTTACCCTTTTTCCACGAGCCTGCGCCCTCTCGGCCCGCTCGCGGAACGCGCGATACTTAGGCTCCGTCTCCTTCCAGACCGCGAGAAGCGGCGGGGAGAGGATTATGCTCGAGTACGTACCCGAGAGCACCCCGACGAACAGCACCAAGGCGAACGCCTTGAGTGTCTCTCCACCGAAAATCATAATCATCATAATGGGTATTAGCGTTGTCAGAGAGGTGTTTATGGACCTTGTAATAACCTGGTTCACGGAATCGTTGACCACCTCGGAGTAGGTCTTCTTGCTCTGGCGGGTGAGCTGGTCCGCGTTCTCCTTGATGCGGTCGAAGATGACGATAGTGTCATACAGCGAGTAACCGAGGATGGTCAGAAAGGCGATCACCGTAGCCGGTGTAACTTGAAGGCCAAAGAGTGAATAGACTCCCACCGTTATGACAACGTCATGGAACAGCTCGACGATTGCGCATATGGCCATCTTGAACTCGAAGCGAAGGCTGATATATAAGAGTACTGCCGCAATGAACACAAGTAGCGCTATCAGTGCCTTCTGGCTCACCTGTGCCCCCCAGCCCGGGCCGACGTCGTTGACCCCGAGGACCTCTTCCAGCCCGGCGCCCTCCTTGAGGGTGGCCGTGACCTCCTTCTTCTCGGCGTCGTCGAGCTTCGGGGTCCTGACGATGAACCTATCGCCACCCGCCGACTGTATCTGGGCATCGCTGTAGCCGAGCTTCCCGACGGCGCCGCGAACCTGGGATATCGTGGTCCCCGGCTTGCACTTGATCTCCATCTCGGTGCCGCCGGTGAAGTCTATGCCGAAGTTCAGGCCCATGGTGAAGAGCGCCACGGCCGCGACGACCACTATGAGGGCGGATATGCCGAACCAGATATATTTATGCCCGACTATGTTCAGGTAAGGGCGGGAGGGGAATATCCTTCTCAACCGGTCTCACCGCCCGCGCCGCTCTCCGCGACGGACCTTACACCGATCGCCGCCGGCTTCCCGAAAACCCTCCACCCCGAAAGGAGCGCGGTCATCGGTCTTGTGAAGAAATAAGAGATGAAAACGTCGAATATTGTAGCCATGCCCAGCGTGAACGCGAATCCCTTGACCGAGCCGACCGCGAAAATGTACAGGATGGCCGCGGCCGCGAACGACACCGTATCGGCCGCTATGATGGTGCGGAAGGCCGATTTGTAAGCGCGCTCCGCGGAAGAACGCATGGTCCTTCCTTCCCTTATGTCTTCCTTCAAGCGCTCGAAGTAAACGATGCTGGAATCCCCCGCAATACCGATTGATACGATGACGCCGGCGATACCGGCGAGCGTCAGGCTCCAGAACTCACCGAGCACGCATATGAAGCCGTACATGAGACCGCCGAAGACTATGAGCCCCAGGCAGGTGATCACCCCGAGCGCCCTGTAGTAAAGGAGCATGAAAAGGGCGACCGCCGCAATCCCGACTATCCCCGCGATTAGGCCTTTGCGGAGGGAATCCCGACCCAGGGTCGCGGTCACGTCCTGCTCGTTTATCGGCTTCAGCTCAACAGGGAGCGCTCCTGTGTTAAGGACTATCTCGAGGTCCTTGGCCTCCTTGCTGGTGAACTTCCCCGTGATCTCACCCCTGCCGTCCGTGATCGCGGTCTGGATGGTGGGCGCCGACTCCACGACATAGTCGAGCACTATGGCGAGCTGCTTGTTCACGTTAGCGGTGGTGATATCCGCGAACGTCTTCTTGCCGTCACCGGTCAGTGTGAAGTTGATCTGGGATGACCCGGTCTCTCCTATAACGCTCTGAGCCTTCTGCAGCTTGTCTCCGGTCATGAGGGTCGGCCCCAGCTTCAGGAGCATCTTGGACTTTCCCTCCTTGAGCGGAAGGATGATCTCCTTGGTAGGCTGCAGGTTCTGCTCTCCCTCCGTCACCTTCCAGTTAGGGTCGTCCTTGACCTCGGAGGCGGCCTTGCTGTCCGTGACGAGGCGGAACTGCAGCTGCGCGGTCTTTCCGATGATCTGTTTTGCGCGTTCAGGGTCGTGAATGCCGGGAAGCTGAACGGCAACGTTCCGCGAGCCCTGCCGCGTTACCTCCGGCTCCGCGACACCTAGCTTGTCGATGCGTTCCCTTATCTTCTCGACCGTCTTGTCGAGCACTCCCTGGTCGACCTTCGCGCCCTTGGCCTCGTACACGATGGAGATGCCTCCCTTCAAGTCGAGGCCGAGGCGAGGTTTGAGATCGAATACGAACACGCAGGTGTATACAACGACCAGTATTAAAAGCACGAATCCGATTGAGATTAGGTTCTTGCTCGTCTTGCTCATATCAGTTCAAAAGGACGCGACCGCGCAAAGTCTTTTACGCCAGGGTCCCTTTTTATTTCTCGGTCTCCTCTCCCTCTTCCTCCGCGGTCTCCTCTTCCTCTTCCTCCGCGGTCTCCTCTTCGACTTCCTCTTCCACTTCCTCTACTTCTTCCTCCTCCT
>JAENXM010000004.1 GCA_016649525.1 Actinomycetota bacterium | reverse complement strand
TTCTGGAGAGAACGGACTAGCTCGGTTATGCTTTCGCAGTGCTCCATTACGAAGAGGCGCATGTCGGTCGCGACCTGGTCGTTTCGGCTCCGTCCCGTCCGTATCTTCCCTCCGGAAGGACCGGCTATCTCCTCGACCCTTCGCTCGATCGCCGTGTGTATGTCCTCGTCCGTTGGGAAGAACTCGAAGGACCCGGCTTCGAGCTCTTCGTTCAGCTGCTCCAGCGCCTGCGTTATCGCTATTTCTTCGTCGGCCGTCATGACACCGGCGTGCGCGAGCGCAACCACCCATGCCCCTGTGCACTTTATGTCGTACGGGTAAAGTCGCACGTCGAAACCGAGCGACGAGGTGAAGGAGAAGAATCCTCCCTCGGGCTCCTTCTCAAACCGGCCCCCCCACATCTTCATCCTTTTCTCCTCCTGCCTCTCTTTCGCTTTCCGCCCATATCTTGAGGGGAAGCCCCCAGAGCTTTATGAATCCGGTGGCCGCCGTGTGATCGAATGCATCCCGCTCATCGTAAGTGGCAAGGCCGAGATCGTACAGCGAGTTCGGCGATCGGCGCCCTACAACCGTGGCTTTACCCTTGTACAGCCTGACCCGCACGGTCCCCGTGACCCTACCTTCGAGCGATTCGTTGAAAGCCTCGATGGCCCGATTCAGAGGGCTGAACCATAGCCCTTCATAAGCCATCTCCGAGACACTTTGCTCGAGCGGACGTTTACCCGCGAGGGCATCCCGCGTCAGCGTAAGCTGCTCAAGGTCTCGGTGCGCCGCGACGAGAATCGTGGCGGCCGGTGCCTCGTATATCTCCCGTGATTTGATCCCTACAAGGCGGTCCTCGATGATGTCCACGCGACCAACCCCGTGATCGCCCCCGGTACGGTTAAGTACCCCTATTAGCTCTACAATGCCTACGCGGTTCCCATCCAGGGATACCGGGACCCCACCCTCAAAACCGATTTCGAGATACACCGGCTTATCCGGCGCGCTCTCCGGGGACACGGTCCATTCGTACGCGTCTTCAGGTGGCTCCTGCCAGGGATCCTCCAGTACGCCGCACTCGCAGGACCTTCCCCAGAGGTTCTCATCGACGCTGTAGGGTGACTCCGAGGTCACCGGCACCGGTATGTTCCTCTCGCGCGCGTACTCGATCTCCTCATCGCGCGTCATCAGCCACTCGCGCATGGGTGCGATGATCTCCATGGAGGGGTCGAGGGCCGCCACCGCTACCTCGAAGCGTACCTGGTCGTTACCCTTACCGGTACATCCGTGCGCCACGTAACGTGCGCAATGCCTGTGCGCCGCGTCGACCTGTAGCTTCGCTATTAGAGGCCTTGCGAGGGCGGTCGCCAGGGGGTAGTTACCCTGGTAGAGGGCGTTCGCCCACAGGGCCGGGATAATGAACTCTTCCGCAAAAGTATCCCTTGCGTCCACGACCTCGGCGGCAACCGCCCCGCTTTTTAACGCCTTCTCGCGGATGGCCCCCATATCTCCAGGCTGTCCCAGGTCGGCGGTAAGTGCGATGACTGAGAGATTCTTTTCCTCAGTGAGCCAGTTGACCAGAACCGAGGTGTCAAGCCCACCCGAATACGCCAGCACTACTTTGTCCGGTTCGCTTTCCTTTTTGCCTTTTGTCAATCGCCTCACCTCTGCTACACGGCGAACTTCATTATCTGCCGGCCGATCTTCCTGCTGCTCGTTCCGCTTGAGCAGACAACGAGAATGGTGTCGTCTCCCGCGACGGTCCCCGCCACTCCTTCCAGCACGGCGGCGTCAATCGCCGCCGCCAGACCCTGGGCGTTCCCGATAGCAGTCTTCAACACGACGAGGTTTCCCGTCGGCTCTGCGGTGAGCAGGAAATCCGGAGCCATCCTCCGCAGCCTGCTCTTCGGCTCCGTTCCGCCACGCAAGCTGTCGACATTCCCGTAGCGCACCCTCCCGTTGGCGTCGCGACCCTTCGCCAGCCCCAGTTCCTCGAGGTCCCTCGAGACAGTGGTCTGGCTCACACGGTAACCTTCCTTCGAGAGAAGCTCGACCAGCTGCCTCTGGCTGGTGACCTCGCCCGCCTTGACCTTCTGAATGATCGCTTCCTGCCTCTGTCGCTTCAAGACAACCACCTAGCCGAAGATCATGCTTAGAAGTGCGACCTGGGCGTGAAGGCGGTTCTCGGCCTGGTCCCATACGGCGGAGTGGCTTCCATCGATTACCTCATCGGTGATCTCCTCACCCCTGTGCGCCGGCAGACAGTGCATGACCATGACGTCTTCACCCGCGAGCGATAGCATGCCCTGGTTGACCTGGAACGGCATGAACTCATCCAGGTCCCTCTTGTCCTGTTCGCTCGCTCCCATACTCACCCATACGTCCGTATAAAGGACATCCGCCTCTGCCGCGCAGGTTGCCGGGTCGTTCCCCAACTCGAGCGAGCTACCGTATATGTCACAGTACTCGCGGCATTCCTCGATGATAAAATCCAGCGGTTCGCGCCCCTTGGGCGTTGCGACAGAGACGTTCATCCCCAGCTTGGTGCCCGCCCTCATCAAAGAGTGGGTCACGTTGTTGCCATCTCCAATATACGCTAGCTTCAGTCCCTTCAGACTTCCTTTGTACTCTTGAACCGTCAGCATATCCGCCAGGGCCTGGCAGGGATGGCACTGGTCTGAAAGGGCATTCACAACGGGCATCCCGGATGAACCGGCGAGCGCCTCGAGCCTGTCCTGGCCGAAGGTGCGTACGACCAACCCATCGACATACCTGGAAAGCACCCTCCCCGTATCCTCTATGCTCTCACCGCGGTCAAGCTGTAGACCCTGACCTATGAGGACCATTGGGTAGCCCCCGAGCCGCAGTACCGCCACCTCGAACGATACCCGGGTCCGGGTCGAGGGCTTCTCGAAGAGGAGGCCTATGACCTTGTTTGCCAGCGGGCGATGTCCCTTTACACCTTCCTGCTTGAGCCTCATGGAATCTTCAATGAGCGCCTCGAGCTCTCCACCGTCGAGGGATTTAAGACTTAAGAAATCAGCTCCGCGCAATTTGTGCTTGACCAAGTTACCACTCCCACTTTGTTCTAGAGGCCGGAGAGTACCCCCTCAAGGACCTCGAGCCCCCCGAGCGCCTCCTCCTCGTCGATAATCAGGGGGGGGAGGATCCGAACCGCGCTTGGCGTCACGTCGTTCGCCAACACCCCCCGTTCCAGGCATCCCAGTACAGCCTCCCTCGCCTTATCGCCGTCAAGCTGTATCGCAAGCATCAGCCCGCGGCCCCGTACTTCCTTCACCGCCGGGACCCTGTCAACCATTGCCTCCAGACGCTCGAACAGTACCTTTCCAACACGCTCCGCGCTCGCCTTCAGGTCCTCCTCAAGAAGCACCTTGATGGTCTCCACCGAGGCGGCACATGCAAGGAATCCTCCCCCGAACGTGCTCCCGTGGTCGCCGGGGGCAAACACATCGCCGAACGAGCCCGCGGCAATGAAGCACGCCGCTGGAATCCCGTTCGCAAGACCCTTTGCCAGGGTCATGATATCGGGACGCACACCGGAGTGTTCGTATGCGAACATGTCCCCGGTCCGTCCGAGACCCGACTGCACCTCGTCAACGATCAACAAAGCGCCGGTAGCATCGCATGCGTCCCGGGCCGCCTTCATGAAATCATCACCGGCCGGCCTGATGCCCGACTCGCCCTGTATCGGCTCCAGCATCACCGCGGCGGTGTCCTCGTCAATCTCTTTCTCGAGAGCCCCCGTATCGTTAAGCGGCACGTGCACGAAGCCGGGTACGACCGGCTCGAACGGTCCCCACCTGGAAGGCTGGCCAGTAGCAGACATCGCTGCAAGTGTGCGGCCATGGAAGGACCCCTCCACGCAGACAACCTTTGTCCTGGGATCCCCGAGCAAGCGGTGGTGCTTCCTTGCAATCTTTATCGCACCTTCGTTCGCCTCCGCACCCGAGTTCGCAAAAAAACACTTGCCCTTAAAAGAGTTCTCGACCAGCAACTCCGCAAGTTCCGCCTGAGGCTCGATGTAGTAGAGGTTCGTGGTGTGCAGCAACTCGCCCGCCTGCCGGTTGATAGCACCTGTCACTCTCGGATGACAGTGTCCGAGAATCGCGACGCCGAGGCCGCTTACCAGATCGAGATATTCCCTTCCGTCCGTATCCCAGAGTCGTACCCCCTCTCCTTTTACGAAAGCGACCGGGAGGCGTTTGTAAGTTTTCATCACGTACCGGTCATCTTTTTGTTCTATAAGCTCAAGCCGTTCGTCCATCAGGCTTCACCTCAGTCCGCGTCCAGGTCGCCCACGATCATCGTCCCCACGCCCTCATCTGTGAAGACCTCCAGAAGCAGGGCATGCTCGGCCGTCCCGTCGATTATGTGCGCACGGTTCACGCCCGCCTCGAGCGCTTTCACGCAGCTCTCGACCTTCGGGATCATCCCCTCGGAGATATCGCCCCTTTCAAGCATCGCGCGGCTTTCTCTATCATCAAGCCTGCTCACAAGACCGTTCTGAGCCGTGATACCCTTGACGTTGGTCAGGTATATTATCTTGTCAGCCTTCAGGGATGACGCGACCTCTCCCGCCACCGTATCAGCGTTTATATTGTAGCTGTTTCCGTCCGCGTCACTGCCCACTGAAGCTATCACCGGTATCAGCTCAAAGCCCACGAGCTGCTCGATTATCGCCCTGTTAACCGACTCCACCTCACCCACCCAGCCGAGGTCGGAGCCGTCAGGGGCGAGTCGTTTTTTTGCCATGATCAGGTTCCCGTCCTCGCCGGAGAGCCCCATCGCAAGGGTACCGTGGCGGTTTATCAGCGATACGATCTCCTTGTTGACCTTGCCGACCAGGACCATCTTCGCGATCTCCATCGTCTCGGAGTCTGTCACCCGGTGCCCTTGGATGAAGTTGACTTCCTTTGACAACCTCTCCATGTAACTGGTTATCTGGGGGCCGCCGCCGTGCACTATCACCGGGTTTATACCGACATATCGCATGAGGACGACGTCAGAGGCGAACATCTCCCGGATCTGCTCGCTCTCCATCGCGTTGCCGCCGAACTTGATTACGACGGTCTTGCCCCGATGCCTCTTTATATAGGGCAGGACCTCGGTGAGAACCCTCGCCTTGAGCGGCACGTCCTGTTCTTCAGCCACCCGGATCACCTTTCAGGTTATCTCGCTTGCGTTCATCTTTACGTAATCGGTCGACAGGTCCGTCGTCAGGAAATAAGCCGAACCGCTTCCGAGACCCAGATCGAGGGTTATCTCGACCTCTTCCCGCTTCAACAGCTTCTCGATATCCCTGGTGTCCGCCCCCGCGGGCTCGCCTCCGGACACAACCAGACTCTCTCCAATGAATATGTCAATCTTGCCGCGTTCGAGGGTGACGCCGGCGCTGCCGGCGGCGGAGGCGATCCTGCCCCAGTTCGGAATGCCGCCGTAGAACGAACACTTTACAAGGTTGGAGTTGGCTATCGAGCGGGCGACCTGCACGGCCTCTTCGTCATCCCTCGCGCCGTTGACCACGATCCTCAAGAACTTCGTCGCGCCCTCCCCGTCCTTGACGAGGGCCATGGCCAGGTTGGCGGTCAGCCAGCAGAGTGCCTTGAAGAAAAGCTCCCCCTCCTCACCGTTGAGGCTGTGGCCCTCCGGGAAAGCGGCGCCGTTCGCAAGCATGAGGACGGTGTCGTTGGTTGACTGGTCACCGTCCACCGAGATGCGGTTGAAGGACCACTCGACAGCCTTGCTCAACCAGTCCTGCATCACATCCGCGTCGAGCTCAACGTCGGTAGTAATCACCACGATCATCGTCGCCAGGTCCGGGTGGATCATCCCCGCTCCCTTGGCCATCGCTCCCATCCTTACGACATTACCTGCTATCTCCATCTCGACCGCGAGCTCCTTGGGATAGGTGTCCGTCGTCATTATGCCCTTTGACGCGTCGGTGTTTCCCCCGGGACTCAATTCCGCGACCGCCTGCTTTATGCCGTTTGCCACCTTTTCCATGGGGAGGTATTCGCCTATCGGCCCTGTGGAAGCGACGAGCACCTGTCCGGAGGACAGGCTGAGATCCTTCTCCACGGCCGTGGCCATCGCCTCGGCATCGGCCAGGCCGCGCTTCCCGGTCATCGAGTTCGCGTTGCCGCTGTTGATGACCACTGCCCTGGCCGCCTTTTCCGCGATACCCTTCCGGCTGTAAGTCACCGGGGCCGCCTCGAGCTCGTTCGTGGTGAACACTCCCGCCGCGACCGCCGGGAGCTCGGAATAAAGGAGCGCCAGGTCGAGCTCCCCGTTTCCCTTGATCCCGCACGATACCGCGGAGGCCAGGAATCCCTCCGGTGCGCAGACCCCTCCAAGTATCCTTTCAAAATTCACGCCCTGCATTTAGACCACCGCCCGTCGAGTCGAACATTTGTCACGGAAATAGGCCCGGCACCAGGAGGCCTGTATCCTCGGGAAGGCCGCACAACAGGTTCATGTTCTGTACCGCCTGTCCCGAAGCGCCTTTGACCAGATTATCTATAGCGCTCATCACGATCAGCCCTTTCCCGTCGAGGACTGCCGCCAGACCGATATGACAATTGTTGCTTCCCTGTACCGCCTTTGTCTGTGGACATTCGCCTGCTTTCAGCATGTGGACGAACGCCTCAGCACTATAGGCGTCATTATACAAATCCCATATCTCGCTGTCGCCCATTCCGTCGTTCAAAGTTACATACATGGTACATAGAATCCCTCTGTTCATCGGGACGAGATGCGGGACGAACACGACGGGAAAGATGCTGTGCCCCGACGCCCCCGCAAGCAATAACTCCATTTCCGGCTGATGCCTGTGTCCCGAGACAGCGTAGGGGACAACACCGTCAGCCAACTGCGGGAAGTGCGTCTGGAGCGTCAGCTTTCGGCCCGCCCCGGATACGCCACTTTTCGCGTCTATGAACACTGTGCCCGCTACAAGTGATACCTTCACCAGGGGAAGCAGGCCCAGCGCAACAGCCGTTGGATAACATCCGGGGTTGGCAACAAGCTGCGCGCCTGCGATTTTTTTCCTGTTCGACTCGGGAAGGCCGTACACAGCCTCTCTCAGCAGTTCGGGGCAAGAATGTGGAGTACCATACCATTTCTCGTAGACGGCCGGTTCATCAAAGCGAAAGTCTGCAGAGAGGTCGACTATCTTCTTGTCTGTCGCCATGAGTCCAGGGACGATCTTCATGCTCTCGCCGTGCGGAAGACCGATGAAGACTGCATCGCACTCCGTTTTTACCTCGTTCTCCTCATATGTCCTGAACTCATCGTCATAGAACTCACCCAGAGAGGGATAAAGTGCGGATATCCTCTCACCGCTGTACTCGCGCGCCGTAGCTAAGGTGACTTCCATCTCCGGATGTTGCGCCAGTATCCTTAGAAGCTCCGCTCCTGTATAACCTGACGCGCCTATTATTCCAGCACTTATCAAGACTACCTCCATAAGAATTTCGTTATGGCTAATGCATATTATACATTAATATGAATATATATGCAATACACGTGAAACACAGCCCCTCTGTACGTCCTCCTCTACTACCTGCGCACCTGGCCTGTACCGTATATGACGAACTTCGTGGTTGTAAGCTCGGGGAGGCTCATTGGACCGCGCGCGTGTAGTTTCTGTGTGCTGATCCCTATCTCCGCACCCATACCGAACTGCCCGCCATCTGTGAAACGGGTTGAAGCGTTCACATAGACAGCGGATGAGTCGACCTCCTCGACGAAACGCTTTCCCCTCGTGTAGTCATTGGTCACGATCGCCTCAGAGTGGGAAGAGCCGTACCGGCTGATGTGCCCTATCGCCTCTTCAAGGCTCTCAACGACCTTCATCGCCAGGATGAGGTCCAGATACTCGGTGCACCAGTCCTCTTCCGTCGCCTCCGCCACTCCATTTAGTATCTTTCGCGTAACCGGGCAGCCCCGCAGGATCACCCCGCTCTCGGTGAGTGGTTTGTATACAGCGTTAAGGAATTCCTCAGCGATGTCTCTATGGACCAGCAGCGTCTCGCAAGCATTGCAGACACCGGGCCTCTGTGTTTTTGCGTTTACGACTATATCCGTCGCCATGGCTATGTCCGCTCCCTTATCGACGTAGACGTGGCAGTTTCCAACCCCCGTCTCGATCACGGGAACGGTCGAGTTCTCCACAACCGTCCGGATCAACCCCTCGCCGCCGCGCGGAATAAGCACGTCTATCAGTCCGTGAAGCCGCATCAGCTCGCGAGCTGACTCGCGGTCTGTGGACTCCACCAGCTGCACCGCGTCCTTCGGGAGGCCCGCCTTCTCTGCAGCCCCGGCTATTATCCCAACGAGTACGCTGTTCGAGTTTATTGCACTCGAGCTACCTCTGAGGATGACGGCGTTCCCGCTCTTTATGCAGAGGCCTGCGGCGTCTACCGTCACGTTAGGACGCGCCTCGTAGATGATCCCTATGACCCCCAGCGGCACCCTTACCTTCTCGACTACCAGTCCGTTGGGAAGCTTCCACCCGTCAACGATCTCCCCCACCGGATCCCGCAGGGTCGCCACTTCCCTCAGCCCGTCGGCCATCTCCCTGACGCGTGACTCGCTCAGCGTTAGCCTGTCCAGGAGGGCCGGGGAAATGCCCTGCCCGCGCCCAGCGGAGAGGTCCTCCTCGTTCTGCTCGAGGATCACAGCCATCTTCTGCTCCAGCGCGTCGGCCATGGCAAGGAGAGCTTTATCCTTCTGCTCGGTGTTGATGGTAGCGAGTCCTGCAGCCGCCGCTTTCGACCTTCGCGCAAGTTCCTCTATATCGCTCATCAAAGATACCTCCGGTGCTCGTCTTGTGCGAACGGCAGGTTTATCCTTCTTCTCTGGAGAGAGGACCATCATCCTCGTAGACGACCATCAGATCTCTGTGAATCATCTCCTCGGCCCTCTCGCCAAGGATCTCCGCTATCTCGTCGCTTCGAAGGCCCGTTATCCGTTTCGCCTCGGCAGCGCCGTAGTTCGAAAGGCCTCTTCCTATCACTTTGCCTTTCCGGTCGGCTATGTCCAGCGCGTCTCCGATCTGGAAGTCCCCTTCCACCTCGACCACCCCCGCGGGCAGGAGGCTTTTCCCCGCCTCCCTCACCGCCTTCGCTGCACCGTCATCGATCACCAGGCGCCCGCTCGACTTCTTGGCGTACCCTATCCAGTGCTTCTTCGACCTGACCTTCTTCGCGGCAGGGAAAAAAGTACCCACTTCTTTGCCATCGAGTATGTCCGCGACGATTCCGGGCGAGCGTCCATCACCGATGACTGCGCGGACCCCTGATGAAACCGCTATCTTCGCGGCCTGAACCTTCGAGGACATCCCCCCGGAACCCAGATGGCTTCCTGCATCCCCACCGAAATCCTCTACCTCCTCGGTGATGCGATCGACCCGCCTCAGTAGAGTTGCTCCCTCGTGCTTCCGCGGGTCAGCCGTATGAAGGCCAGCGGTATCCGTCAGGAGCACCAATAGATCGGCTCCGGCAAGTGAGGCGACGAGGGCGGCCAGAAGGTCGTTCTCCCCGAACTTTATCTCCTCGGTAGCAACGGTGTCGTTCTCGTTGATGATAGGGACGACACCCATCTCGAAAAGGCGTTCCAGCGTATTCTTTGCGTTGAGGTACTGCTGCCTGTGTGTCATGTCATACTGTGTCAGCAGGACCTGGCCTACGCTGACGCCGCTCAACGCGAATATATCGGCATACATGTGTACCAGAAGTCCCTGCCCGATGGCAGCGACCGCCTGGAGTGACTCCATATCGGAGGGTCTCTTCTCAAGGCCCATCTTCTCCAGACCGGCGGCGATCGCCCCGGACGAAACGAGCGCTACGTCGACACCCCGTTTGCGGGCCGCGACTATCTGGTCGACCAGCCCCTTCACCCTGTCACGGCTGATGCGGCCGGATTGCTCCGCGATTATTCCTGTGCCTACTTTTACGACCATCCGTCGGATAATCTTCATGGCCATCCTCGCTAACAGCCCTCTACTCGTCGTTGCGCCGCTTAGACCCCTCGCCTTCTTCGGGGATATACCCAAACACCCTTCCCGCTATCTCGACCTCGTCCCCCTCCAGAACTCCTGCCTCCTCGAGCATTCTCTCCACTCCTGTAACGCGGAGCCTCAAAGCCAGATGGGCGCGAGCATCGTCGTTGTTCCAGTCCGTCATTCGGACCATCCTCTCTACCCTACTTCCTTTTACCACAAAGCGGTCATCCCGCCGGACAACCTCCATCCTGTCATCTCCGGGAACCGGAGTGTAAGTGATGGTCTCGCCCGGGGCAAACACCTCCTTCCGCGCGCGTTTCACTGTGTCCTCAAGCGCTCTCAGCAGGAAACCCAGGCCATCACCTGTTGCTGCGCTTATCGTGAAAAACTCCAGGTCCCGTCGCTCGCACTCCAGACAGAGTGTTTCCACCACCTCATCGGTCGGGTTGAGGTCCATCTTGTTGGCCGCGACAAGCCTCGCTCGGGCAATAAGTTCCGGGTTGAACAGGTTGAGCTCATCCTCGAGGGTAACCAGGTCGAATACAGGCTCCCGCCCGCTATAAGGGGACATGTCCACGAGATAGAGGATAACGGCTGCTCTCTCCACGTGGCGCAGAAAATCGGTCCCCATCCCCTTGCCCTGATGAGCTCCCGGAACCAGGCCTGGAACATCCGTGACCACGTAGTCAATCTCTTCGCCTACCACCACACCCAGGTGGGGCTCGGTCGTCGTGAACGGATAATCAGCGACCTTGGGGCGCGCCCTCGAGATCCTTCTTATCAAGGTCGATTTGCCCGCGTTCGGAAATCCCACTATAGCCACGTCCGCGACGACCTTTAGCTCAAGGCAGAGAGTCCTTGCCTGACTCGGCTCGCCCTTCTCCGCAAAACGCGGCAGCGCACCGGCCTCACCTACCAGAGACGCGTTGCCCCTGCCCCCCGCGCCCCCGTGCGCCCCGACGAACCTCTGTCCGGGTGCCACCAGGTCGGCAAGAGGCCGGCCGGCATCGTCCTTCACCATTGTGCCGACCGGGACAATTATCTCCAAATCATCCCCTTTGGCTCCCGTCCTGTTGTTCGAGCCGCCGTGCGTTCCGCTCCCGGCCTTGTAACGCCTTGCCTTATGCAGCTCGACCAGGGTAGACCGACCGGTCGATGCGACAAGCGCCACGTCCCCGCCGGCCGCCCCGTCTCCGCCGTCCGGGCCTCCGCGAGGCCGATACTTCTCCCGGTGAAACGAGACGCAGCCATCTCCCCCGCGGCCGCCCTCTATATATATCTCCGCCTCGTCTATGAACATGGGACTACTCCAATGGGGTCTTGGTCGGGAAGTGGGAACGCGCTCTAAGTACCGCTCGTAGAATCCCTATTTGGTGGACTCCGGTCGTGTCCGCGAAAGGCTTCGGAGGACTTCCAGCTTTTCCTTTTGCTTCGTGCGCCGCTCAAGCCTGTCCTCGTAGCTGCGGTCAAGCACCATCTTTATGACCTCCACCAGCAGCAGAGGATTGAACGGCTTTATGACGTATTCATCCGCCCCGTGTTCCCAGCCGCGGATGACGTCGCTGTCCTGGGTCTTCGCAGTCACCAGTATCACGGGAAGCTCTTCGGTATCGGGGTCGTTCCGGATGCGCTTCAATACCTCCCAACCGTCGACCCCGGGCATCATGATATCGAGCACCACCAGGTCCAGGAGCTCCTTCGAGACTATATCCAGTGCCTGCTCCCCAGAAATGGCCTCAATGACGGCGTAGTTATTGAGCTTGAGATTTACGTTGATCAGTTTGACCATGGTGGGGTCGTCATCCACCACCAGTATCTTTCTTCTGTTCACCACAGAACCCCGTATCAGTCGGCCCGAATATACGTTTAATTATACACTTTGTCGATTATTAACCGGAATCAACAGGTTCAGCTTCAGTCAATACACTGACCACTGCCTGGCTCCCCCGGGTGTGATATCGCACGACACCATCCGCCTTGGCGAACAGAGTGTAGTCGCGTCCCACGCCGACGTTCTGCCCGGGCTTTATCCTGGAGCCTCTCTGGCGAACCAGTATGCTGCCACCTCTCACGGTCTGCCCGCTAGAGCTCTTGACCCCAAGGCGCTTACCAGCGCTGTCTCTACCGTTTCTTGAGCTTCCTACACCTTTTTTGCTCGACATGTGATTCCTCCGGCTATTTCCCTGCCCCAGACTCGCCTGTGGCCTGCGCCGCCTTCGCGGGTGCCTCGGCTTTCTGCCTTGGGGCCGACTTCCTTACTATTATATCCTCAATCTCGACGCGGGTCAGCTCTTGCCTGTGGCCCCTCTTCTTTCGATACCCCTTCTTGGGCTTGTACTTGAAGACAATGACCTTGTCGCTTTTACCCTGGCCGATCACCTTCCCCGAGACCCGTACGCGGGACAGCTCTTTGGGGCTAGCGACCACTTTGTCTCCATCGTGAAAAAGCACGACGTCCTCAAAGCTGCACTTCTTGCCTTCGGGCACATCTAGTTTCTCCACTGTTATAACGTCACCGGGTGAGACCCGGTACTGCTTCGAACCCGTTCGTATCACTGCATACATCTCTTTCTCCAGAATTTCCGGTTAAGATATCATACAACAAAGCCTGTAGCGGGGCACTCTATAACACCGATAATCAACTGGAAACATCCTCAGTCGTGAAATATAAGCCCCCTGCCCTTGCAGCGGGGGCACTTCCGACCGAGGGTATCGGCAAGGCCTTCGGTCACGTTCTTTCGTGTCATCTCGACCAGTCCGAGGCGGGAAAGCGTCACTATCTGAGTCTTTGTCCTGTCCTTCTCGAGCTCCTTTTCGAGGTCGTCCAGCACTTTGACCCTGTTATCGTGGTTCTCCATATCAATGAAATCGATAACTATGATCCCGCCTATGTCTCTCAACCTGAGCTGGCGCACCACCCCGTAAACGGCTTCCAGGTTGGTCTTGAGCACCGTGTCCTCGAGACTCTTGCGTCCGGTGTAAGAACCGGTGTTCACATCGATCGCGGTGAGAGCCTCAGCCTCATCGATAACGATCGAGCCGCCTGATGGAAGGGAAACCTTGGGCCTGAGCGCCGCCTCGATACCTTCCTCTATGCGGTATGCCGTAAACAGCGGTTTGCCGCTTTTATAGCGTTCCACATTGTCCCTCAGATCCGGCGCCGCGGTCTTCAGGTAATTCACGATCCGGCTGTACTCACGTTCAGAATCCACCAGCACCTTCCTGAAGTCCTTCGAAAGGTTGTCTCTAATGACGCGAACGGGAAGGTCGAGCTCCGTGTAGACCACCCCGGGGTGCTTTGTATTCTCGAGCTTCTTCTGTATCCGGACCCACTGCCCCCTGCAGTATTCGAGGTCCTCGACAAGCTCGCGCTTGCGGGCCTTCTGAGCCGCGGTCCTTATGATGATGCTCCCTTCCTCGGGCCGGATCTCCTTTGAGATCCTGCGGAGGCGTTCCCTTTCCCTCTCGGGGAGTCGGCGGCTTACCCCCGAACGGTTACCCTGGGGTATGTACACCATCAGCCGGCCGGGGATACTGATATTCGTGGTCAGGCGGGCTCCTTTTCCCTTGATGGGGTCCTTTGTCACCTGCACCACGACAGTGTCGTTCTTGCTTAAGACTTTGCTTATCTTACGGGGCTTCAGTTGAGAACCGTCCTCCATGAGCAACAGGTCCTGGAAGTATAAAAGGGCGTTCTTACCGACACTTATGTCCACGAAGGCTGAGCTCATGCCCGGCAGCACATTGGATATGCGCCCCCTGTAGATGTTGCCGGCGATGGACTTCCTGCCTTTTCTATCTATATAGATCTCCACCAGGCTGTCATCCTCGAGAACGGCGACGCGGTTCTGGCCGCCGTCGCTCGAGATTAGCATGTCTTTTCTTGTCTTTTTCAGTGCCAACCGATCCCCCCTATCCAGTCTAGACGGCCGGTCTGTGCTTCCCGAGTTCCAACGGCGAGACCAGTCTGCCGCCCCTCCTCGCGAAGAGGCCCTCGCGGTGCACCAGCGCATCGCGCCACGATCCCTCGGCCGCCCCCGCCAAATCCGCGAGCACCCTCAAGACCTCTGAAGGTTTTACGGTGCCTCGCGTTCCGTCATCGAGCACCATGAACAGCTCAACGCCGGATCCGTCAGGTCCGATCCCGGCCTCGAGCTCGTGCACTCCCGGACGAAGATCGACGACCCTGGTCCGGCGCGGCTGAACCCTCTCGAGATTGACAACTTCCATTCCAAGAAATATTTCAACCGCCCTTTTCCAGTCCCCTTCATTACCGGTTTCCGTTGGGAGCTGTACGCGATAGGCTGCCGTATCGATCAGCTTGCCTACAGGTTTTGCGTCGCTGCCCATCAGCCTGCAGCGCACAACCTGAATCCCGTCGGGGAGCGATCTCTCAAGGGCCTGCTCGGCCTCTGCGGGCGATACGTATTGCTCGAGAAAGAAATCCACCAGCTCGCACTCGCTCGTCACCCCGATGGGCAGCGGAGGCGAGAGGGACACTTTCATGCGCGGCCTGTATTTCCCCGAGTACTGCAGCGGCAGCCCCGCGCGCCTCGCGGAAATCATCAGGGTACGGCTGAATTCCGAGTGTGATAAGTACCGCGCCTTTCCCCGCTTGGCAAACTGCACCCTCAGACGCAAAGGTTCCACGGTTACGAACTCCAGGTACCGGTGAGGACAAGACACGCGCCCGGCTCCTCAGACACCCCGCATTCGCGGCATTTCCCTCCCCGGCAATCCGGGGAAGTCTCGCCCCTGAGCGCTCCTTGGTATTCCTCGTAAAGGAAATCCCTGTCCGGACCGAAATCGAGGTGTTCCCACGGGAAAACCTCGTCCGGCTCGCGTTCCCGGTACAGGTAGAATTCCGGATCTACTCCAGCCTTCTCGCTCGCGGCCTCCCAGCGCGCATAGTCGAAATGCTCCGACCATGAATCGAACCTGCATCCGCTCGCCCATGCATACTCGATCACGTCGGCCAGGCGGCGGTCGCCCCTTGCCAGAAGGCTCTCGACTGTACTCATCCTGCTGTCGTGCCAGGAAAGGTTTATCCCCTTTGCCCTGAGGGTCTCACGCAGGATGCCCTGTTTGCGCTCGATGGATTCAAGGTTTTCCTGCTTGACCCACTGGAAAGGGGTGTGCGGCTTCGGTACGAAGGTCGAGACGCTGACGTTGAAAACGGGAGGAACCATGCCTTCACCGCGAACGGTATCCCGTAAACCGAAGACAAGGCGGCCGATCGCTTCCACGTCCTCGTCGGTCTCCGTCGGCAGCCCGATCATGAAGTAGAGCTTGATTCTCCTTCGGCCCGCGCGAACGGCGCACAAGACCGCGTCGATGATATCCTTCTCGCTGATCGGCTTGTTGATCACCCGCCTGAGACGCTCTGTTCCTGTCTCTGGAGCGAAGGTGAAGCTGCCGCGTCCCCCCAGTTCCAGGCTTGAAGCCAGCTCCACCGAGAACCCGTCCATCCGCAGGGAGGGAAGCGAAAGTATCATCCGGCGCTTCTCGCAGATCTCCGATACCTTCTCCGTGACGGCCTTTATCATGGTGTAATCGGTAGACGAGAGTGAGCTAAGTGCCACCTCTTCATGGCCGGTCCGGACCGCCAGTGCATCCACCAGCCCGACCACCGCATCAACGGACCTCTCGCGGACGGGCCTGCATATCATCCCTGCCTGGCAGAAGCGGCACCCCCTGGTGCACCCGCGGAAAATTTCCACGTTTATCCTGTCGTGCACCGCCTCGCAGAAAGGCACTATCGGGTGCCTCGGGTAGAGCCACTCGTTTAGGTCGACGGTCCTCTTTCGAACGCGCTCCGGGGCCCCGCCGACCGGTTCGATGCGCTCGATCAGACCATCATCGCGATAATCCACCTCGTAATCGGAAGGTTGGTAGACACCTTCCAGGCGACTCGCCTCGGAAAGCAGCTTCCGCCTATCCCACCCCCGCGATTTTCCTTCCGACACCAGCCTGACTAACGAGTCGAGCACCTCCTCACCCTCGCCCAGCACAAAAAGGTCCAAAAACGGTGCCAGCGGCTCCGGGTTCGCCGTTCCGCATCCTCCGCCTATTACCAGTGGGCCCTCTTCCCGGTTATCTGCGCGAAGAGAGATGCCGGCCAGGTCCAGGAGATTGATAATGTTCGTGTAGGTGAGCTCGTGCGGGATGGATATCCCGAAGATGTCATACGTGGAGACAGCCCTGTGGGTCTCCAGTGAGAACAGGGGGAGTCCGGCAGACCTCATCTCCCGCTCCATGTCGAACCAGGGGGAATAGACCCGCTCGCAGCTCGCTCCCTCTATGTCGTTGACGACATCCTGCAGTATCGCGAGGCCGAGATTGCTTATGCCGACCTCGTACAAGTCCGGGTAAGCGAGCACGACCGTGGTGCCCTCTCCTGCAATACCCGGCGCGTCCCATTCACAACCGAGGTAGCGGCTCGGCCGTTCGACACGGAGCAGTAGCGGCTCTATCCTTTCCCACAGGTCACCCGGCGTTCTCTCAGACAACAGTCCATCACCTTTGACCATTAATTAAGCGTGGCACACTCACGCCACGCGGCTTTTCAAGCATCGTATTGATTAATTATACATTCCCGTCTGCTCGGTTTCAGCGGTCGTTGAGGAATGTCGGTACCTCTACGGGCTCCTCAACACGTTCAGGAGCGCGCCTCTTCGGCGCTTCCGCACTCTCCCGGCCGGACAGATTTGATAAGTACTCCCTGAAACCTGATGCAATCACGGTCACCTTTATGTAGTTTGAAAGATCCTCGTCTATCACTGCGCCGAATATCATGTTGGCCTCGGGATCAACGGCCCTGGCGACCACCTCCGCTGCCTCATTGACCTCTGCGAGGGACATGTCGTTTCCGCCCGAGATGTTGAGCAACACCCTCGTTGCCCCGTCTATGCTCGACTCCAACAGCGGGCTGTCTATGGCATTGATCGCCGCTTTCCTGGCGCGATCCTCACCCGTGGCGCGTCCTATCCCGATAAGCGCGGACCCCGACCCCTGAAGCACTTCCCTGATGTCGGCGAAGTCTACGTTGATCAGTCCCCTCCTGGTCACAAGCTCCGTAATCGCCTGCACGCCCTGTCTCAACACATCGTCGGCCATCCCGAAAGCTTCCGTGACGGGAATGCTTTCGGCTATTTCTAAAAGCCTGTCGTTCGGGATGATGATGAGTGTGTCAACCCGCTGGCCGAGTAGATCGATGCCCTGCTCTGCCTGTCGCGCCTTTCGATCTCCCTCAAAAGAAAACGGCCTTGTCACAACCCCGACGGTCAGCGAACCCGATTCCACGGCGATGCCGGCAACCACCGGAGCGGCACCCGTCCCGGTCCCACCTCCCTTGCCAGCCGTTATGAAGACGAGGTCAGCCCCGTCGAGCGCCTCCTTGATGTCATCCCGGCTCGCTTCGGCCGCCTGCATCCCAACATCGGGATCGTTCCCCGCACCGAGCCCCTTTGTAAGACCCCTGCCTATCGTCAGCCTGTGCTGGGCAAGACATCCCCGCAGTGCCTGAGCATCGGTGTTGATCCCGATGAACTCGACATCACTTAGCCCGGCATCTATCATCCGGTTAACCGCGTTGTTCCCTGCGCCTCCGATGCCGACGATTTTTATTACGCTTTTCAAGCTATCCTGAACCTGCTGACCGCCGAGCATACTTCTCTCCGAAACGCTCAATCCATGTGTGCCAGGGCTACCCCGGACTCGGGAAAGTCCCGCCCCAGGTTTTTCGCATAGTAGCAGAGAGGTTGGTCCGCATCAACAGAGATGGTCCTTATTCCCGGTGCCGGTGAATCATTTAGAATATTAAACCTTGAGTAAAGATAGAATGTTTAGAACCGCGGTTATCTGTTGCGCAGAAACGGCGGTATCGTAATGTCCTCTTCGTCGAAGACGGCCTTGCCCGGCCTCTCCCGCTCACGTGAGGGCCTCTCCCTGACGAGTTCACGCTCCGGCTCTTCCGTCTCCTCCTCGACCCTGCGACGAGCCCCCCGTGATGGACGTGCAAAGCCGAGACGGCCGGGCTCGATGCCTGAGGCAATCACGGTGACTTTGACCTTGTCGTGTAGTACGGGATCGACGATAACACCGAATATCTCCTCGGAATCCGGATCGCACGCGGTCCTGATAATCTCTACGGCATCCCGCGCTTCCTGGAGAGAAAGATCCGGACCACCGGTGACGTTTAACAGAATTCCCTGGGCACCGTCGATCGAGGATTCAAGCAGCGGGCTCGACGCCGCGTTCTCAGCCGCTTTGACAGCCCGGTCCTCACCGGAAGCCTCGCCGACCCCCAGCAACGCCGACCCGGGGATACTCAGTATCTTTTTAACGTCGGCGAAGTCGAGGTTTATGAGGCCCGGGATATTGATCAGGTCGGTGATCCCCTGAACTCCATACCGCAGAATCTCGTCTGCTTTGCGGAACGCTTCCTCGATGCCGATTCGCGAATCCGTCAGTTCAAAAAGCTTATCGTTGGGGATTATTATCAGTGTATCTACCTTCTCCTGCAGAAGTTCGACACCTTCTTCCGCCTGCCTCCTCCGGTGACTCCCCTCGAACTCAAACGGCTTTGTCACAACGCCGATCGTCAGAGCGCCGAGTTCCCTGGCCAAGTCTGCGACAACAGGTGCCGCTCCGGTACCGGTTCCGCCACCCTCACCGGCAGTTATGAACACCATGTCGCTGCCCTTGAGGGCTTCCTTGATCTCATCCTTGTGTTCTTCTGCGGCGTCCTTCCCGATGTTCGGCTGATTGCCGGTTCCCAAGAAGTGGGTTAGTTCCTCTCCTATGCTGATCTTCACATCCGCGTCGCAGGCAAGGAGATCCTGGGCGTCGGTATTCACCGCGATAAAATCGACACCGCTCATTCCGTCTCTTATCATCCTGTTTATCGCGTTGTTCCCGCCGCCGCCGACACCCACGACTTTTATTACCGCGAAGAATTGCTTTAGATCTTCAGGCATCTTTGCCCTCCTTCAGATTCCCCATCTCTCACCCGTATTTCCTCCCCCGCTTCTTCATGATATCAATAGAAAGTATATCAAATGATAATCAATGTCTACTAAAGATATATCTATACGTAAGTTAAGGCTTTAGTATAATCTTTAGGTTTGGAGCGTGCAATAGTCCACGCTGTATTTTTAATCCGGCATCATAACCGGCGAATCCGGAACACGCAGGTCAATGTAGGCGACCCTGCGACCATTGCTCTTGATGTCAAGCATTATCGCTTCCAACACTTCGTTTTTCTTTTTGCTCTCGGACGTCGTTCCATATATGACCTGAAAGCCGACCCGGCAGACGAAGACCTGCCCCCTGCCGTCGAAGGGGTTCGCAAGTGTGATCGACTCTCGAAGCTCGGCGGTCATCTTCCCAATCGAGGTTACGCAATCCTTTATCTTCCTGTTGGCCACCTCACGCCCGACAATGGGAATAGACGTATCTCCGCCGTGGATTCGTGCAAGAGATCTGTGTTCGTTGAGGTCGACTTTCTTTATCACATAGCCGTGGCCGTCAACCAGGAATCCAGCGCCGTCGAAATCGACTACAGCGATCGGTTGTCTTTCCAGGACCTCGATGGTTACCGTGTGGAGGAGCCTTCTGCTGATATTCACATCCTCGATCCAGGGGTCCTGCTTCAGGTTACTCTTTATGCTTCCGACCGGTAACGTGACCAGGTTCTTGTATGAATCTATGCAGCTCTCACTGCGCACGAAGGATGCATCCAGGTTCTTGCAGCCTTTCACAACGACGTCCCTGATACTGCACGTATCCGTGTAAAAAGCAAGAGTAAAGATGGTCACCCCCGCCAGGATAAGCACCAGCGAGACCAGCACGACAATCTTTGAGAAAGTGCTTCTGGTTTCAGGATGGCGTTTGAGTCTTTTCGGCGCCACCATCACCCTCCAGGTCGATCTTCAGCCTGGCGCCTTCAAGGATCAAAGCGACAACCTCTTCAAAGGATATCCCGGCAGCGTTTGCGGCCTTGGGGATAAGGCTCATGGCTGTCATGCCAGGCATGGTGTTTATCTCCAGCACAAAAAGGTTCTCTGTCCCGCTCTCCAGCATCAGGTCAACCCTCGCAACTCCCTCGCAGTCAAGATATTCGAATGTCCGTAACGATATATCCCGAGTGCTCTCCGCGAGCTCTTCACTCAGTCTTGCCGGCACCTCGTACTCGGTGAACCCCGGCTGATACTTCGCACGATAATCATAGAAGCCCTCTTTCGTCTTTATCTCGAGCACCGGCAGCACCTTCTTCTCCCGACCCAGTATCCCCACTGTGAGGAGACGGCCTCTTATAAACTTCTCGACCAGCGCCCTATCATCAATCTTGAACACGTCATCGAACGCCTCTTTCAAACCCCCTGGTTCCCTTACCTCCGTGATCGCTATGCTCGAGCCTTCCATTGCCGGCTTGACCATGACGGGGAATGAAAGGTCGCTCGAGACCGTAGCAGCGGAATCCTCGCAAGAATCGCCTTTGCTCACCACTACATCCTCTACCACGGGTATCCCGTGGAAGCGCAGGATCTTTTTGGTCACCACTTTATCTATCGTTACAGCGCTCGCCAGGATGCCTGATCCCGTGTAAGGTATCCCCATTATCTCGAGAAGCCCCTGCACGCTCCCGTCTTCACCGCCGCGCCCGTGAAGAGCTATAAAGGCGGCGTCAGGATCTTCTGTCCAAAGCACCCGTGGCAGGTTTCTGCCCAAATCGACCTCCACGACACTGTGCCCGAGGTCGCGGAGGGCCTCCGCAATCGCCTTGCCAGTATTCAACGATACTTCCCTTTCAGAGCTCATGCCCCCCATGAGCACAGCCACCTTTAGCGACAATAGACCTCACTCCTTGTCGAATCCCACCAGCTGTATCTCCAATTCCAGTTCGATGCCGAACCGCGCCTTTACCTCGCCCCTTACCATGTCTATAAGGCTCTTGATGTCTGAAGCTTTTGCCGTGCCGTCATTTGTTATAAAGTTGGCATGTGTATCAGAAACCCTGGCACCACCCATGCGCTTCCCCTTTAAGCCACACTCCTCTATCATCCTGCCTGCATAATCACCCGGTGGATTCTTGAACACAGACCCCGCGGTAGCCATCCCCCACGGCTGGGTGGTTTTGCGCCTTTCCATTATCGACTCCGCAATCTCCCTTATCCTACCGGCGGGACCGCTCTTTAACAGGAATACGGCACCCGTCACGATGTCATTCCCGGGTACCAGGCGGGACCTGTATGAATCTTCTATGTCGGAATGTCGGGTTTTTTCTCCGTTCAGCGCAACGGTCTCGACCTCTGCGATCACCCCCGCAATGGACCCCGAGAAGGCTCCAGCGTTCGTCATGACCGAGCCCCCCACCGTCCCAGGTATTCCCACAGCGAACTCGAACCCTTCCAGGGAAGCCTTGAGGGCCTTACCTACCACCAAACCGAGTGGTGCCCCGCCGCCGGCCATCAACTTCTCGCCGTTGACACTTGTCGAGTTGAACTCGCCCCCCAGGCGCATGGTGACCCCCTCAAGGCCACGGTCTGACACCAGGACGTTCGAGCCATTTCCCAGGACAAAAAGCGGCAACTCTTCCTCCCTGATTATCTCTAGAAGCACCCCGAGAGACGAAACGTCATTTGCGTGAACCAGTAATTCCGCCGGGCCGCCTACCTTCCAGGTGGTGTGATGCGCCAGTGGTGCGTCCTTCTGTGCATCGATTCCTCTTAGACTCTGAAGCGACCGTACTATGTCAGCCAAGGGATACCCCGCTAGCTCTCGTCTTCGCCCAGCAGCTCGAGTATCTCGCGCGCGCACTGCGTGACGTCGCCCGCGCCCATGGTGATCACGAGGTCTCCTTCACGGATCATAGATACTGCACTTCTCGCTAGCTCCGCCCTGTTGGGTACATACTCTACCTGCCTCTCCGGGTCGTTCTCGAGGACGCTGTCTATGATCAACCTCCCGGTCACCCCGGGAACAGGGTCCTCTCCCGCCCCGTAGACATCGGTAACGATAACGAGGTCCGCCGCCCTGAAGCAGCGTCCAAACTCCTCCGCGAGAAGCATGGTGCGCGAGTAACGGTGCGGCTGAAACACTACGACCACTCGGCCCGCGGCTATCCTGTGCGCGAGGTCAAGCACGGCCTTGATCTCCGTAGGATGGTGAGCGTAGTCGTCTATAACCTCGACGCCATTACCCGAACCTACCGCCTCGAACCTCCGGCGTACTCCGCGAAACCCGCCTATTCCCTCCACCGCCCCCCCAAGGTTCAGACCGACCTGGTGCCCGATAGCGAGCGCCGCGAGCGAATTATAGACATTATGCAGCCCGGCGATCCTAGTCTTTACCGGACCCAGTTTCTCACCTAGATAGAAAACGTCGAAACCGCTACCGTCCGCTTCCAGCTCCTCGCTTTCGAACCTGTAATCGTTATCGGGCCCCCGGCCGTAAAAAAGGACGCGCCCACCCTCTGCCCTGTACAAGAGCCCGACCTCCCGTGCCGGGAGGTCGTCTCCGCAAACCACCGCGAAACCGTTCTCCGGCAATAGAAGCAGGAACTCTAAAAACACCCGGGCGGTTTGCTCGACGCTTTCGAAATAGTCGAGATGGTCGCCGTCCACATTGGTAAGGACCACCGACCAAGGGCGTAGGTACAGTAGCGACCCGTCGCTCTCGTCGGCCTCGACTACGAGAAACTCTCCATTCCCCCAGTGAGCGTTGCCACCTATCTCGTTCAGCTCACCACCTATGATGAAAGAGGGGTCCGTCCCGCATCGGAGCAGCACTTGCGCGACAATGGACGAAGTCGTCGTCTTCCCGTGTGTCCCCGCTACAGCGATCCCTTTCCTCATCGACATGATCGCCGCCAGCATCTCGGCCCGCGTGATCACCGGGATCCCCCTCCGCGTGGCCTCCACGAGCTCAGAGTTCTCTTCGGAGATAGCAGACGACCTGACGACGATGCCGGCGGAAACAAGATTCTCGGGTCTGTGCCCTACTCCGACAACGGCCCCCAGGCTACGGAGCCGTCTCGTATTGGCCGACTCCTTTATGTCTGAGCCTTCCACCCGGTACCCCATCTCGAGCAGGACGGTAGCGATCGCGCTCATCCCTGCGCCACCGATACCGACCAGGTGGATGGAACTTCCTTCCTTAAACTCGTTTGGGGCGAACCCCTGATGAGACATAGCGTCATTCTCCATTCAACACAAGGGACAAATAGATATTTTTCCTCTCTCTTTTACCTCACTTCTTCTACAAGAGCAACTATACCTTTCGCCGCGTTGCCGCGGTAAAAATCGGCGCATGCCACCTTCATTGACCGCAGCGCCGAGGTGTCTTCTATCAAGCGGAGGGCCTCCCGCACCGCGGCGCTGGCATTGTCGCACTCCTGTCTCATGACCCTAGCAGCACCGTACTCCTCGACCCTCGCGGCGTTCTCCTCCTGGTGTGCTCCAGAAGCGTAGGGAAAGGGCACAAGCACGGAGGGTACTCCTGCAGTCGTGAGCTCCGCTATCGTACTTCCGCCGGCTCGCGCAAGCACGAGGTCCGCAATGGAATAGACGAGATCCATTCTGTCCGTATATGCGAAAGCGCGGTAAATAAGGTTAGTGCCGCTGAGTCTTTCTTCCAGTTCGCTTCGACGCCTGTCCTCGAATCCCGTCCTGCCCGTTAGATGAAGGACCTGCAGGTCCTCTCTATCGGTGTAATCCTGCAGCACATCCCAGACCCCCCTGTTGATAGCCTCCGCGCCCCGGCTCCCCCCGAAGACGACGAACGTCCTCCGGTCCTCCTGGACGCCTAACTCCAGAAGCGCGTCTTTCTTCGCGCTTGACCTTGTCTCCGCATCGTGGAGCTTCTCGATCTCCGGTCTAACCGGCACTCCCGTCAACACTGTTCGCGCGCTGGAGGGCAGCAGGTTCTCAGTACCCTCGAAGGCAAGGGTCACCGCGCGCGCCCTGCGGCTCAGCAGGCGAGTAACCAGCCCGGGCTCGTAGTTGACCTCGTGAAGTATGATGGGAATCCTTCGGAGCAACGCCGCGAAGCAAGCGGGTGCGGCCGCGTAACCTCCAGTGCCAACCACACACGAGATCCCCAGGCGCTTGAGTATCTCAAGGCACCTGAACGTACCACGGGTGAACAACACCAGTGCCTTGAGTCTCTCGGTCAATCGCTTGCGCGAGAAACCTGTAAGGTCGATTCCTTCGAAGTCTAAACCCTGGTCACGAGCTGCCGCCTCTTCGGGGCCGTGTGAGGAGCCTATGAAAACGACGTCTGCTTCGGGGTGAGAAGTGATAAGGTACTCTGCTATCGCGACTGCCGGATATACATGGCCTCCGGTACCGCCCCCAGTGACTGCAACGCGCATAACCAGGTAGCCTCCTTCAGCGCCTGCCCTGGGCCGCTATGTTCAGAAGGATACCTATGCAACCCATGCAGACGCAAAGACTCGAACCACCGAAGCTCACCAGTGGAAGCGGAACACCGGTTATGGGCAGAAGCCCGGTCACTCCACCCATGTTCACCAGAGCTTGTATCACTATGAGCCCCGTGATCCCTGCAGCCAACAGCTTCCCCATCTCGTCAGGGGCTCTGCGGGCTATCTTCAGGCCTCCTATCGTAAGGAGTGCCACGAGAAACACGACCATGAGCGTACCCACAAGGCCGAGCTCCTCGCCGATGACGGCGAATATGAAATCAGTATGCGCGTTTGGCAGGTAAAGGAACTTCTGGCGGCTCATGCCCAGCCCCAGGCCCTTGATGTGCCCGGACCCCAGAGCAATATACGATTGTATCACCTGGTACCCGGAGCCCCTGGGACTGCTCCACGGGTTCACGAACGAGAACAGCCTCGCGCGCCTGTACGGAGCCGACAGCATTAAGCAAAGGGCTCCCACGCCTCCTGCGGCTCCGATCGCGACAAGGTGACCTGCCTTCGCCCTCGAGAGTATCAACACGAGCCCGATCGAGAAGCACAGGACCA
>JAENXM010000314.1 GCA_016649525.1 Actinomycetota bacterium | reverse complement strand
TACGAGGCGGTTAACATCTTTGGCGCGCTCGTTGGGGCCAGGCAGGTCTGCGGCGCCGATGCGGCCGTGGTGTTGATGGGACCCGGTATCGTTGGTACTGGGTCAGCGGTTGGTTTTAGCGGCATGGAACAGGCGGTTACAGTTAACGCCGCCTGGTCCCTGGGGGGAAAGCCGATAGCGATACCGAGGATAACGTTTCAAGACCCGAGGGAGCGGCACAGGGGTTTGAGTCATCACTCTGTGTCGGTGCTGCGGAGAGGGGCGTGCGTGTGCTCAATCGTACCGGTGCCGAGGGTATCCGGCCAAAAAGCGGAAACGATCTGGTCACAGATGAGTGAAACGGGGATTACAGAAGCCCATGACGTGCGAGAGGTAGAGGCGGAAGGCGTCCTGTTGCTCATCGAGCGATGCGGTTACAGTCCTACCGTGATGGGGCGCACCCCGGAAGATGAGCCGGAGTTCTTCATGGCGGCAGGAGCCGCCGGGATGGTTGCGGCGCAGTTGAGCGGAAAGGACTGACGTGTCGGGGGGCATCGAGGATCACGAGATAATATCCAGCAAGCAGGTTTTCGACGGGAAGGTCGTAAAAGTATTCCTCGACGATGTCAGGCTGCCGGACGGGCGGAAAGCCCGCTGGGAGAGGGTTCAACACCCCGGTGCGGTAGGGATCGTTCCGCTTCTCGACGAGAGAAGGGTGGTGATGGTCCGCCAGTACAGGCACGCCGTGAGAGGAGATATTCTGGAGATACCGGCGGGCAAGATCGACCGTGACGAGGCGCCGGTCGATTGCGCCAGGAGAGAGCTCGTAGAGGAAGTCGGGTACAGGGCCGGCGAGATGATAAAACTAGCGGAGTTCTACAACTCGCCGGGATACTCGGACGAGCTCTTCTTCCTATATCTGGGGAAGGACCTTTCTCCGGAAGTGGGCGAATCAGAGCCTGACGAGTTCCTCGAGGTCGTAGAGGTGGATCTGGAGAAAGCGCTCTCGATGATATCACGTGGGTCTATAAGGGACGCCAAGAGCATAATAGGCATCACCCTTACAGGATTGTTGCTGAGGGGAGAGACAGAGCCTTACCGGGATTGACGAGATGAAAGACCTTTCGGATGGTGAGCCATCTGAGCTTGTGACCGCCGCGCGGGAGTTCGTCAACTACCTACAGATCGAGAAAGGGCTTTCGGCAAACACGATATCGGCCTACCGACGTACGCTTGTCAGGTACCTCGATTTCCTCGCCGAAAACGGGATCGACAGCCCGGAGAGCGTGACGAAGGATTCGCTTGTAGCATTTTCGGCGAAGCTGCAGGACCGGGAGGGCTACAGGCTGTCGCCCCGTTCGGTTGCGCAGGCATTCAGCGCCGTCAGGATGTTCCACCGTTTCATGGTCACAGAAGGCTACACCGAGGTAGACCCGAGTAGTGTACTTACTTCACCACGGATGACCATGAGACTTCCGCGTGCCCTCAACCACGAACAGGTCGAGAAGCTGCTTGGCGTCCCAGGTGGCGGGGATGAGAAAGGCATAAGGGACCGACTCATACTGGAGATGCTCTACGCCACTGGGATGCGGATATCCGAGCTCGTCGGTCTTGACGTGGGTGACGTCGACCTCTCCGAGAGGCTGGTCACGTGCCGTGGAAAGGGCGGCAAGTGGAGGATCGTGCCCTTCGGGAGGACCACGGGCGATACTCTGGAGACTTACCTCAAAGACGCGAGGCCTGAGCTGGAACGTAGCAGGGGGGGTCCCGCGCTGATCCTCAACATGCGTGGAGGGAGGCTGACCCGCCAGGGATGCTGGAAGATAGTCAAGGGCCATGCCAGGGCAGCCGGCATAGAGGACCTCGTAACCCCCCATGTACTGCGGCATACCTTCGCGACCCATCTTCTCGAAGGCGGCGCGGGCCTGCTGGTCGTACAGGAGCTGTTGGGGCATGTAAGCATCTCCACGACACAGATATACACGGAGGTGACAAGAAAGCACCTGATGGACGTCTACAGGCGGACGCACCCCCGGGCTTGAATTGGTTCCGCTTGTAACGTGGATTGGCGACAAATAAAATGGG
>JAENXM010000263.1 GCA_016649525.1 Actinomycetota bacterium | reverse complement strand
GCATCCCGGTGACTGGATAGAGCGGATGAAGCAATTTAGACCGGGCTCTTAGCCCGGTGCACCGATCTTATTTTTAGACCGGGCTCTTAGCCCGGTGCTCGAATCCCGGCCTGAGAGGCCGGGCTCAATATGTCAAGAGTTCACGAATCCCGGCCTGAGAGGCCGGGCTCAATAAGTCACGTTTCAAGACCTGACCCCACCCTATTCGTTCACCCTGAAGCTGTTGATGATGGAATCGAAGACCGGGAGGTTGGCGTCGAACTGCGGCGCCTCGGAATGGCAGTTCAAGCCATAAACGTGCTTGCTCCCCTGGACCACCGTCTGGATCGATCTCAGTTGAACTGTCTTGTCACCGCTCTTGTACTCCCAGGTGTACGTCCTGCGCGCGCCCTGCTTGTCTCCCAGTGAATAGGGGCTGAACATCTCGGAATCGGGCTTTCCCTCCGCTTTAAGCACGCCGTTCAGGTAATCGATGTTGACGCTTTCAAAGTCTGTCATGACGACCGCGAAGCGCGGCGGGTAGTCGCCCCCACCTGTAGCGATGAAGCCCGCGAGCGCACCGTCGAGCGTCCCGGTGCCGGCCTGCTCCCAGCCATCCGGGTAACGTAAAGAGAAGCGATCCGAGGGGTCAGTATACTCGAGCATCCCCTGGTCCTCCTCGGACCCTCCTTTGGCAACCGTGAAGCTGGCCTTCGGCCCCTGCTTCCCGGCCATGAGGAGTTCAACCCTGTAAGACCCCTCCTCCCAGCCACCTGTCGGCCTTTCGAGGTAGAAGGCGATGTTACCGCCAGCGGTCTTGAACTTGCCCGTCGAGGCGCCGATCAGCTCCTTGAACTTCCCCCCGGACCTGCCGATGAGTTTGCCACCGTGATACCAGCGCGATTCGAGCACCGTGTCCTCGAAGGCCCTTGCATAGACGCAGCAGTAGACGCGTTCCTGCCCCGCCGAAAAGCGATTTGTCTTCTTGATGGGCTTGCCGGTCTTCGCGTCCACCTTCGAGGCGATGGCGACGCTCGAGACCTTCACGGTCCCGAACCGGACCACGCCGGCGATAAAGACCACGCCCAGCGCAAAGAGGGCGGTCACCGCGAGGGCGAGTGTGACGATCGCCCATGTCCTCTTGGTGTCGTCCACCGGTCAATCCCCCTGGCGCCGCATCAGCCGGCGCTTCCCCGCGGAAGGCAGTTCCAGGACTGGAGCATGAAGCCCTCTTCTTCCTTGTAGAAGAAAAGGCTCACCGATCCGTTGTCGAGCCCGAGCTTCCAGAACCAGCCGGTCTCCACGCCCATCATGACTATGAAGCAGACTTTCAGCACAGCCAGGTGGCTCACGGCCGCAACCGCCCCGCCGGGATTCCCGCGAACGATATCCAGTAGCGCCGGCTCGAGCCTCGAGCGGACATCCGGCATGCTCTCGCCGCCCGGGAAGGTGAACCCGCCCGGGTCGCGTATCCAGGCCTCGAGCATCGCCTCGCCGAACTTCTCCCGTACCTCCTCGACGGTAAGGCCCTGCCATTCGCCGTAGTCGATATCGACAAATCCTTCCTTTATGACAACGTCCGCGCCGATCTCGCCCGCGATTATCACGGCCGTTTCAACAGCCCGCTGTACCGGACTCGTGTAGACAGCGCTGACACCGAGGCCGGAAAGCAGGCTCGCAGCGCCCTGTGCCTCCAGGCGGCCCCGCTCGTTGAGAAGGACGTCGCTCATCCCCCTGAAGCGCCTGTCACGGTTCAGGTCCGTCTCGCCGTGTCGCACCAGATATAGTCTTGAGGGTTCTTTCATCTTACCTGGAGGATGAAGAGTTCATGCCCGGGCCGAGGATCAACGGGGTCAAGACGTCCTGTCGGCCTCATCCTTCGCCCGCGCCGCCCTGTAACCGATTATCGCGAAATAGATCGCTCGGTCGAAGTAGAGCACCACCTTGTTGTTGAGCTCGAGCGCCTGGTAAAGGTTGAGGCGTGTGGTCATGAGCCCTCCCTCGAGAAGGTGCAGCCAGAGGTGGCGCTTGATGAGCACGAGCGTCATCACCACCTCTTCCATCCTGAAGTGCTTCCAGTACAGCCGCTCGCCGAACCGGTGGTAGGTCTCCTTGACCTCGTGGCCGTGCGTCCGCAGGAGCCAGTATCCGAGCTTCTTGTAGACGTCCGTGGCCATCTTCAGAGCGTCTTCCTCGGAAATCTCCCCGATGCTCGGCGTGTAGTGCGAGTCCTTGACATCGCGGTACCAGGTCTTCGCTACCCTGTCGGAATTGCTCTCGATTATCTCGACGAGCATCCCGGTCAATACCGGACCCTCGAGATCTTTGCGTATTTCCATAACAACAGATTATCTTTCTGCGGCCGTTATCCGGTTGCCGCCTTCCCGTCATATATCGCATGGTTAAGCGATTTCTCGCAGTGCAAGCAAACCCTCATCGTTGACTGGCCGGTGATATATTCCACCTATATTCCACCTAACTTGTAACGGGTTCGGGCACTTTCCTTAACGCTGTGGACGAATCTGCTTGATACAAAACCGGCTGCGATCGGCACACATTTCTAGATGCGTACGTTACCATATTTCAGGCGGCTTTGCATCGGTGTAGGTTAGTGGGGAGCGGGGATCGCGGGACCCCCCTATGCCCCTTATGCAAAAACCAGCGGCGCGTGCGAGACAGCTACCCCGCCTTTCGCTGTCCTTTTCCAATACCCCCGACCCGATTTAGAAAAGTGTCCGCCCTGGACGTGCTATCAGTGAACGATAAGGGGAAGGGCCAGGG
>JAENXM010000230.1 GCA_016649525.1 Actinomycetota bacterium | reverse complement strand
CCTGCCTGCATTACATAAACATGAGGCTCATCGGAAAGGTCGCCCTCTATCCGACGGCCGATGAAACGGACATCCCCGAAATCGCGAAGCTCGGCCCCGAGCCGCTCGACCGCGGCTTCACCTACAAGAAGTTCCATGACGCCATCGGCGAGCACGAAACGACCATACACCAGGTGCTGATGGAGCAGGAGCGAATCGCAGGCATCGGAAACATCTTCTCCGACGAGATCACCTACCGGGCTGGAGTGAGACCGGACCGAAAGGTCAAAGACCTCTCCGACGATGAGATGCGGCGCCTCTACGATGAGATGAAGCGTGTCCTCAGGCGGGCGATCGAACTCGACGCCGAGCTCGACGACCACGCGGATGAGTTCCTGATCCCGAACCGGGTGCGGAACGGAGAATGCCCGAGGGGGCACGGTAAACTCGTGAAAAAGACGATCGCTGGAAGGAGCAGCTACTTCTGCCCCGTGTGCCAGAAATAGGTCTAGGCCTCTCCGAAAATGGTGCCTGACCCCTTTTTTGCATGACCCCTATTTTGCATCCTTTTGCATGAAGGGGACTATCTGCGGGCTCCCGATCATCGAAGCCATTATGTATATCTCGGCTGCGCGCTCCACTATCTCCGCCTTCAAGAGCGCGTCCTGTATCCTGGGGCCTACGGCAACGACTCCGTGGTGAGGGAGCAGACAGGCGTTACGGCCGCCTAGCGCCTCGACGGCGTTGCGGGCAAGGTCCTCGGTGCCCGGAAGAGCATACTCGGCGAGCTCTATCCCCCCTCCAAGCGCGAACACCTCTTCCTCGAGAATCGGCGGTATGCCCTTGCCTACAACCGCCACGGCGCTGGCCATCTTCTGGTGGGTATGGACGATGCCGCCGACATCCTCCCGGGCCTTGTATATCGCGAGGTGCATAATCACCTCTACGGATGGGTCGTACCTGCCCTCGACCTTTTCACGGTCCATGTTAACGACGCACATGTCCTCCGCCAGCAACAACTCATATTCCATCGAGGAGGGTGTTATGACGATAAGGTCGCTTCCGGGCACGCGCGCGGAGCAGTTTCCACTGGTCCCCGCCACCAGGCCGCGGCGCGCCAGCTCCTGCCCCGTCTTCAGGACTTCCTTCATCGCTTCCATGGCCATCGGCTCCATGCGGCACTCCCCTCTACAGGACCAATAAAGTGTGCGGCCAGTCTACCACGAATTTGTGAATCGGGGTCACGTTGACAAGACGGGGAATAGCCCCTACAATGCAACCATGTTAAGAATTTCAGGTATCGCTGTAAACTATAGCTTTTGGTGGGGCTCTCAATAGAGGGTCCACGCCGGCGTGCCTGAATAAATAATCGACAGGTAAACCGCGAACCCTTAAAAGGTGTGGTCGCGGTTTTTTTTATGCCGTGACTTTGTCTCACGGCTTTTTTATCTGTAGAAGGAGTGAATGAGTTGAAATGCCTGATGAAATCGGCGAGTGCGGTTTCGCCGTCCCCGGAGGCTTTCGAGGAACTTGCGGGACAATTCAGCCTCGCGATGGTGACTGCTGAGATCGCCAGCGACCTCGAGACGCCTGTATCAGCCTTCATAAAGCTGAAGGAAAGCGGGCCCTGCTTCCTCCTTGAGAGCGCGGAAAGCGACAAGATGTGGGGAAGGTACTCCTTTCTGGGCTTCGAACCGATAATGCTCGCACGACTCGAGGATGGCCGTCTGATCGTTTCGAGTGGAGAAGTCGAGAAGGTCGTGGAGGGCGATCCCGTCCGGGGCCTGTTCGAGCTGGTGGAAGGCCCGGAGGTGTTTATACCGATTGAAGGGGTTCCGTTTTCCGGCGGGGCCGTCGGTTACTTCGGCTACGGTGTCCTCGAGCACCTAGAGAATATCCGCCTGAGCAATAACGAGGCCGTGCCGGAGATGATGTTCATGGTGCCGGGCCGTCTGGCTATCTTCGACCATCTCCGCTCCCGGATAATACTCTGCGCCATTTCACGGGTCCCCGAGCAGCACGATGCCTGCCGGGTCGAATATGACCTTGCTATCGACAAGATAGATCGAATGGTCGCGAAACTCGAAGTCCCACTCCCCCACGGGTGCGGCATCCTGCTGGGACCACACAAGAGTGCAGAAGGGCAAATGGAGGCAGATCCAGGCGCGGCCCCCGGTGATTTCGACCGGTTCGAGAGTAACGTGACGAGAGAAGAGTTCGAGGAAATGGTCGCCAAGGCCAGGGAATACATCCTGGCGGGTGACGCATTCCAGGTCGTTGTGTCCCAAAGGTTCAAAACCGCTTACTCGGGCGACCCCCTGTCGGTCTATCGTATCCTGCGCTCGGAAAATCCCTCACCGTACATGTTCTACCTTGAACTGCCGGGACTCCACCTCGTGGGCTCGTCGCCGGAGCCCCTTGTGACAAACCGCGGGGGCAGGGCGGTAATAAGGCCGATAGCCGGTACACGGCCAAGGGGAAGCGACGGGCCGGATGACTCGCGCCTGGCCAAGGATTTGCTCGAGGACCCCAAGGAGAAGGCTGAACACATTATGCTGGTCGACCTCGCACGCAACGACCTCGGGCGGGTCTGCCGCCCCGGTACCGTCAAGGTTACGAGGCTGATGCAGGTGGAGAAGTACTCGCATGTCATGCACCTGGTAAGCGAGGTCGAGGGTCATCTGAAGGAGATGTGCGGAAACTACGACCTCCTTAAAGCTGCATTCCCGGCCGGCACCGTCAGCGGCGCGCCAAAGGTAAGGGCCTGCGAGATCATTGAAGAGCTCGAGGGCGAAGGAAGGGGTCCTTACGCGGGAGCAATCGGCTACCTGAGCTACTCCGGAGACATGGACACCTGCATAACTATCAGGACTGTGCTCATCCACGAAGGGAGCGCGACGGTCCAGGCCGGGGCCGGAATAGTCGCCGACTCAATCCCCAGCGAGGAGTGGAGGGAGACGAGGAACAAGGCGCAGGTCTTGATCAATGCGGTCAGGATTGCCGGGAGGAACACAAATGAGGGCTAAGGTTCTTATTTTGGATAACTACGATTCTTTTACATACAACCTCGCGCAGTATCTCGAGGAGATGGGCACCGAGGTCATCGTCTATCGCAATGACGAACTAAGTGTCGCAGGCGTTCGCAGGCTCGGCGCGAGCCACATTGTTATCTCCCCCGGACCCGGAAGGCCGGAGAGCGCTGGAATCTCGTGTGAGCTCATATCGAAGTACGCAGGAGTGGTTCCCATACTGGGGGTGTGCCTCGGGCACCAGGCGATCGGGCTCGTCATGGG
>JAENXM010000305.1 GCA_016649525.1 Actinomycetota bacterium | reverse complement strand
GGTCAAATCAAGGCCATCCCCGGTATACCGGACACTCTATTCAATCGCGCACCCGGGATGCGTCTTGAAGGTACATTCCATACCTATAGCCTGCTTTGCTTGACTGCCAATAGATGCGCTGTCATGATTTTCCGGTTGACACCCTCAGGAGGTGATACCTTTGGGAGAAGCCAGCGATAAGAGACCCAAGATCGATGTTGACGAGTGCACGGGATGCGGACTATGCATCGATGTCTGCGAGCAGGAGGTCCTCGATCTCAACGACGACATCGCGGTAATATCCAAGATGGACTCGTGCATCGGTTGCGGAGACTGCGCGGAGGAGTGCCCGGTCGAATCCATAACCATGGAATAATACGCATCCAGCTTATATATAAAGGAGGCGGGTTCTATCCGCCTTTCCCTTTTTATATGCAACTTTTCCGGTTGACACCTTGAAGCGTAGGTTCAAGTCATGCAGGTGAACCCAGACGCTTCAGCAGAACAAGCGTTACGTTTTTTACAAAAACAACAAATGTAACAATGTGTAACAGAAATCAACCCTATATAACTTATTTGACAAGTTCAACATGTATGGTATACTTCACCACGTGCAGCACAATATATGTATGCGGCTGCAGCAAGGAGGAGGCTTGGCGAGGAGTAAGACTTCAAACCCCTCGATTAAAAAGTATAGAGAGCTAACAGATAAGGAACTCGTAAGAAGCTCCAGAGCCGGAGACCCCGTCGCAGAATCCGTCCTCATCAACAGGTATCAGTACCTCGCTTTCGTGAAGGCGCGTTCGTACTTCCTCACCGGTGCCGACCACGAGGATACCGTACAGGAAGGTATGATAGGCCTGTTCAAGGCGATAAGAGATTACAAGGAGGGCGAGCTGTGCTCGTTCCGCTCATTCGCGATCCTCTGCATCACGAGGCAGATAATAACCGCGGTCAAGACCCACGCCCGCAAGAAGCATAACCCCTTGAGCTCTTACCAGTCTCTCGACACCCAGATACCCGACGAGAACCTGCTCGACAACCTGGCGTCGCATTCGATCCGCGCGGACAAGTCCGACGACCCCCTCGAGCTGTTCATCTTCGAGGAAGAGCTCGACAGCGTCATCGGTATCCTGAGGGACAAGCTCAGCGACCTCGAGTGGAGCGTCTTCGTCGAGTACCTCGAGGGAAAGAGCTACCAGGAGATCGCTCAAGAGATAGACTGCGAGACCAAGGTAGTCGACAACGCGCTCTGCCGGATAAAGCAGAAGATCAAGAAAGAGTGCGCCCTCTCGGCATGAGATAGAAATCCGAACGGCCTTCCGGATGACTATCCGGTTATTTCAGTGAAAGCGCTACACGCGCCGCAACAGACGCATCCCGCGAGGCACTCTGAAGCCCGAAGGCCTGCGGCCCTTACCATCTCCGCCGCGGACTCATAGATCTCACTGGTCTGTGCCGCATCGGGCGGTGACCATGACTCCATCGGTGTCCCCCTGATGGGCCTGAGCGGCATCAACATCGGAAAGACACCCCTGGTCGTCATCTGCCGGCATCCTTCCAGAACGCTCTGCGTACTCTCCCCGAGACCAATCAACAGGAAGCTCGTCACCTGTCCCCTGCCGAAGACCTCTACGGCTCTTTCCCAGGTCTCCCGGTACCGCGCAAAGCTCGTCATGGCTTTGCCGGGTGCGACCCTCCGGAGGACGAGGCTGTCCATCGTCTCAACGTTGATCGCGGCGCTGTCGGCGACAGCGCCTATACCGTCAACCAGCCCGAGGTCCTCCGGCGGCTCGAACTGGACGTGCACTCTCATGTCTGTATTGCTCTTTACCGCCGTGGCGCAGCGGGCCAGGTGGAGAATGCCTCTGTCCTTGATGTTGGAAGTCCCCGTGGTCAGGACGATATGCGAGTAGCCCTCCTCCTCGGCGGCTTTTGCGACTTCGGAAACATGCTCGGGGCTTTTCACGGGGGTCGTCGCTCCCCTCTCCCTGCTCAACTCGATGGCGCAGAACATGCAGGCCTTCTCGTTATAAACGCAGTCCTGGACCACAGTGGAGCCGATACCGTCACGGCCGTGCCGCAGGGCGATCTTCTTAAAAGACACGCCATCGCTGGTGAACCCGTCATAGAAAGCGGGCTCAGGCGCGACCTCCAAGGAGCAGACTCGCTTTCCATCCTTCAG
>JAENXM010000390.1 GCA_016649525.1 Actinomycetota bacterium | reverse complement strand
GTTGTGGACCGCCGTGATGAAACTGCCCGTCGGGCCGTACTGGGCGATGACCTGGAGCGGCTTGAAGTCGATGGTGGCCGGGTTGTAGATGACCGGCGTGGCGTAGAACAAGATCTGGGACAGGATGCCCCACAGGTAGAACCTGTTAGTGGTCAACCCGACCGTGAAGATGGACTCTTTTTCCGTCCTGCACGCGAACCCGTTTCCTATCTGGGTTGCGACTATGGCCTGGAAGCAAGCGGTAGTCGCCATTATGTATACCGGGCCAGTGGCCACCATCGCCGTAACTCCGGCGGATGGCCTCCATCCGGACAACAAGTACACGAAGAAGTACGCGGCGAGAGAGCAGAAGCCCTCGATAGGCCCAAGGAATCCGTAAGCCCTGCCCAGCACCTTCAAGCTCAGGAGCCGCTCCTTCTGCGAGCGGGGAGGCCTTTTCATGATGCCCGGCTCCGGCGCCTCTGTGCCGAGGGCGAGTGCCGGCACGAGGTCGGTCCCCAGGTCAACCGCGAGTATCTGCATGACCGTGAGAGGCAGAGGTATCTTGGCTATCACGAACAGGAGGAAGGGGATTATCTCCGGGATGTTGCTTGCGAGGATATAGGTCACGAAACGCTTGATATTATCGTACACCGCGCGGCCCTCCTCGACAGCGTGTACGATGGAGGCGAAGTTGTCGTCGGTCAATATCATCTCCGCCGCGTCTTTGGCCACGTCTGTGCCTGCAATACCCATAGCCACACCTATGTCGGCCGCCTTCAGGGCGGGGGCGTCGTTGACCCCGTCACCCGTCATGGCCACGATCTCGCCTCTTGACTTGAGCACCTGCGCGATGCGCATCTTGTGCTCCGGCGAGACCCGGGCGAAGATGACTTCAGGTTGCTCGAGCGCCTCGCTCAGCTCCTCGTCTGTCATCTCGTCGGTGTCCAGGCCCGAGATCACCGGGACCGAGCTGCCCCGGACCAGCCCTATTCGCCTGGCGACGGATTCCGCGGTCACCCCGTAGTCGCCCGTGATCATGATTACCTTGATACCGGCCGTCCTGCACTCCTGGACAGCCTGCTCGACC
>JAENXM010000204.1 GCA_016649525.1 Actinomycetota bacterium | reverse complement strand
TCCTTCGCGCGGACGAGATGGGGGTTCGATTCCCCCCGGCTCCACCAAACAACCAGCACCCCATGTGGGAATCGAACCCGGGGGGGTTTTCTTTTGTGGCGGGAGCATGCCCCCACAATCTATTATGGGGGTGACAGCGGCGCCGAAGGTGCCGCGCCCTCAGGGGGGCGCGAGGCCCCCTAGGGGGAGCGAACGCGTGTGAGCGACGGGTTCGATTCCCCCCGGCTCCACCAAACAACCCAACAGCGGTGCCAGGGACCGGTGTCGGAGACCCTATTTGGACAGCACTTTGTCCAGCGACGCTATTAGCTCTGCCTTCTCGGGTACACCCACAAACGTGTCAGTGACCGTACCGGATGAATCGAGGACGAGTATCGTAGGTGTCGATTGGACCCCGTGTTTTTCCGCCGACTCGAAGTCGCTCGATATGTCTATCTCCTCGAAATCCACCTTTCCTCCGTACTCTTTCTCCAGCTCCTCCACGAGGAGCTCAGCGGGAACGCACGGCGCTCACCCCGGTTGAGTGAATAGAATGACCCGCGGCTTTCCCTCCCCGTGGTCGGTGGCGCTGCCATCACGACCATTGGTGGTCTCCTTCCCGCCGCATCCACCCCAGGCCACTAACGAAACAGCGAGCACGAGGGACAGAATCAAAGAAATATAATTCCTCGAGAACTTCACTCTCTCGTCCCCTTTTTGATTCGAGTCCCAATTAAATCAACGCCCACACGGGCCTAGATATATAATATATCGGCCAGCAGGTTATAAAGGAAGATGACCTTGGCTCGAAAATTAAAACTAACTGTAGCAAATCTCACGGACTTCGCGGCCCGGAAGCACGGGGACAAGGTGTGCGCCATCAGGGAGGAGTCCGTCAGGTACGATGTCTACGGCCAGGAACACGACGGAAAAGCGCACACCTACAACGAGGCGCACCAGGCCGCCAACGTCGTTGCGGCAGCCCTGCGTGACAAGCTGGGAGTGAAGGCCGGCGACCGGATAGCGCTCTATCTTACCAACATCCCTGAGCTCGGGCTCTTCTTCACCGCCGCCGCCCGCCTGGGGGCCATTACCGTGCCCTTCAATTACATGCTCAAGGCGGGCGAGCTGACGGAGTCCATCAAGGACTGCGACGCGAAGGTCCTTGTCACCGAGCCGATGCTGTTCGAATCAAACATAAAGGAGAAGAACAAGATTCCGGGGATCGAGCACTGGCTCATGACAGGGCCCCGCGACCAGGTGCCCGAGGGGTTTATCTCTATCGACGAGCTGGCCGAGGGGCTTGTCGATGCATATGTCGAGCCTGTCGACCTCGACCCGGACACACCCATCGCCATCTTTTACACCTCTGGTACCACGGGGGTGCCCAAGGGCGCCACACTCACCAGTAAAAACCTCCTGTCGACGGTCAAGCTTTCCACGCGCATCCTCTTTTTAGGCAAGAAGGATTTCGGGGTCTCCTCGCTCCCGCTCGCCCATATCTTCGGTTTCACGACAGGTATCATGGGAGGTTTCTACTCGGGGACATCCGGGCTGCTCCTCAGGTTCTTCGACCCCGAAAAGGTGATGAGCGAGATAGAGAAAAACAGGGCTACCATAATCCTGGGAGTGCCGGCGATGTACAACCTGATGCTGCAGGCGCACCCCGAGAGGTACGACCTTTCGAGCATGCGTTACTGGGTGTGCGGCGCCGACGCGATGCCGGTCGACCAGATAAAGGAGTTCGAGTCCTTCGGAGGCAAGTTCATAGAGGGGTACGGGCTTGTCGAGACCTCCCCGATCATCTCCATAAACCCGCCGTTCCTGCGGCGCCCGGGCTCCCTCGGCTTCCCGATACTCGGCGTGAAGGTACGGATAATGGATGAGGAAGGCAAGTTCCTGCGCCGCGGTGAGGTCGGGGAGATCGTTGTTCGCGGCCCGAACGTCATGAAGGGTTACTGGAACGACGAGGAGCGGACCGCCGAGGCTTTCCGCCACGGCTGGTTCCACACCGGTGATATCGGCTACCGAGACAGGCTCGGCTACATGTATTTCGTCGACCGGGCGAAAGACGTTATCAAGGTCGGGGGCTACTCCGTTTTCTCCCGCGAGGTCGAGGAGGCGATACTGAGGAACCCGAAGGTCCACGAGGTCGCGCTGGTTGGAGCACCGGACCCGACCAAGGGAGAGGTGCCGGTCGCATTCATACAGCTCAAGCCTGGAGAGGCAGCGACCGGGGAAGAGCTGCTCGCCTGGTGCACGGAAAACATCGCTTCTTACAGGAGGCCGCGGCAGGTCAAGATAATCGATGACATGCCGCTTACTATGACGCTCAAGGTCATGAAAAAGGAACTCAGAAGCCGCCTCGAGGCCGAGACGGCTGAGGGGGGTAATATCAGTACCCCTGAATGAAAGGAGGAAGGGCCGATGGTTTCGTTCGAGCCGAGCGAAGAACAGGCGATGGTGAAGGAGACTATCGCGGGCTTCGCCACCGACCAGATGGAGCCGCTTATGAGGGACTGCGACGAGTCGGGGGAGGTATCGCCGGACCTCGTCAAGACGGGTTGGGAACTGGAGATTATCTCCTCATGCGTTCCCGAACAGTACGGCGGGTTCGGCGAAAGCCCATCCGCGCTGACCGGGGTGATAGCTTATGAGGAGCTTGCCCACGGAGATCTCTCCACCGCCATGCACATCGCATCGCCGACGGTGATGGCCTACACGGTGCTCCTCGAAGGCACTGACGAGCAGAAGACGGGATTCCTGCCCAACTTCTGCGGGGAGGAGTTCAAAGCGGCCGGTGCCGCGCTGGTCGAACCGCGCTATTCCTTTTGCGCCTCTTCAATAGCCACCGCGGCCCTGCGGGATGGAGAAGAATACGTGTTGAAAGGGCAGAAGTGCCTCGTCCCCCTCGCGGCCGATTCGGACAACCTGCTGGTCTTCGCCACCACGAACCCGGGGGCTGGTTTTGCCGGCGTGGACGCCTTCATCGTGCCCCGGACGGCGGACAATCTCGTCGTAAGCGAGCGGGAGAAGAACATGGGGCTCAAGGCGCTCGCCACCTACGAGGTCACACTCAACGACGTGCGGGTCCCCCTTGCAGGCAAGGTCGGCGGCAACGAAGGCATTGATTACCTGAATCTCCTGAGCCGCTCGCGTCTGGCCGTTGCGGCCATGGCCGTAGGGATGATGCGGCGCGCAGCCGAGCATTCCCGCGACTACGCGAAGGAGCGTGTCGCATTCGGCGAACCCATAGGTTCCCGGCAGGCGATAGCGTTCATGGTCGGCGAGATGTTCATGGAGACCGACGCGACCAGGATGCTCTTGTGGGAGGCTGCCTGGAAATGCGACCGCGGCGAGGAGTTCGCGAAGGACGCCGCGCTTGCCAAGAACTACGCCGCCGAGAAGTGCATGAAGGTGTGCGACGGCGCAGTCCAGGTGATGGGAGGACACGGTTACGTGCGGGACAACATGCCCGAGCTCTGGTTCCGCAACGCGCGTGTTTTCTCCACTCTTGAAGGCATAGCGATGGTATAGGGGGTGACCAAGTGATAGATTTTGAGCTTTCACCGAAGATAAAGGGCACGCAGAGGATGCTCCGCACATTCGCCGAGCAGGCCCTGCGGCCCATCGCGAGGCAGTACGACGAGGAAGAGCACGAGAGGCCCATGGACCTCATCAACATGGTGCACGGGT
>JAENXM010000075.1 GCA_016649525.1 Actinomycetota bacterium | reverse complement strand
TTCTGAGCATGTCCTCCCTGGTGCTGTTGATGCTCACGTTTATGAAAGCGCCTCGAAGGGCGGTGTCGGTCACAGGGGCACGTTCACCGTACATCCAGGGAGCGAATATGAGACCCCTCGCTCCCGGCGGCACGTCCGCGACGACCTCGTTCAGGACCTCCAGCAGGCTGCCTTCGCCTGCCCGCTCGCGCTCCTCCCTGCCAGCAAGCTGGTCGGCGAACCACGCGAGGCTGCCGCCGGCCGTGTTCATCTCTCCGACGAGAAGCCACATGTCCGGGGTGGCTGCGGCGATCGACGCCATGCCGAACCTCCCGAGGTTGACAGGCTTCGAGACCATTATGAGGAGCAGCCCGGACGTTCCAATGCTGACAACGCTGTCGCCGTGGTCGAGGGCGCCCGCGCCTATGGGCCCCGCGGGAGCGTCGCCCATGCCGCCCACGACCGGGGTCCCCTCCGGGAGGCCCATCTGCTCGGCCGCATCCTTTTTGAGCTCCCCAACTACCTCGAGGCTGCCCGCGATCTCGGGCATCTTGTCGAGCGGCATCCCGGTCAACTTCGACATGAGACCCGACCAGCCCCTTGTCTTCTTGTCCATACAGCCCGTGACCGATGCGGCCGACGGGTCTGTCACGAACCTGCCTGTGGCCCGGTAGACGAGGTAGCCTTTGACATCGAGGAACACGTGCGTCCGGTTGAACACCTCCGGCTGGTTCTCCTCTATCCACTTGATCTTGCACATCACGTCCTTGCCGGACGGGACAGCGCCGGCGATCCTTATCAGCATCCACTCGCCCCCGAGCCTGCGAACAACGCGCCTGGCCTGTTCCTCCGCCCTGCAGTCCATCCAGATGATGCCGGGGCAGAGCGGCTCTCCCTTCTCCGTCATAGGAAGGACGCCTAGCATCTGCGAGGAGAAGGCGATGCCGGCGACACTCTTCGGGTCGATACCGGTCTTTGAGACCAACCTGTGCGTCGTCGCCGCGACCCCGTCCCACCATTCGACCGGGTCCTGCTCGGCACACCCCTGGGCCGGGTGGCTTATGCCGTAAGGTTCAAACTCGGTCGCAACGACCTCACCCGTCGTCCTGGCGAGAACAGCCTTGTCGCCGCCGGTACCCGCGTCGTGCCCGATCACGTATTTATCGTTCACGCTTCCTCCTTTGCCGTTGTCCATCCGCGAAACATCCGCGGCAAAAGTCTATATCCATAAGCCTCCTCTTGCCATATCAAGCCCAACTCGTAGTCTGCAGGTTGCCAACGCATTGGAAGTGAGTATATACTGAATCAGAAATAGTATATACTGCGAAATGGTGGTGGAAATGAAGACATCGACGCTTTCAGCCAAGGGCTGGGTGGTCATACCACAGGAACTGCGGGAGCGCTTCGGGCTCAAGAAGGGCGACAAAGTCCAGTTCGTTGAGTACGGAAACGTTATTGCTGTCGTGCCGGTAAGCAGGGACCCGATAGCCAAATCGGCCGGCATGTTGAAGAGCGACAAATCCATGATCGAAGCCCTTTTGAAGTCCCGGGAAGAAGACGCCGCAAAGGGCAAATAACTTGGCTCATCCCGAAATCAATCGATACGTCCTTGACAGTTACGCCCTGCTTGCTTTTCTCGAGGGCGAGAAAGGTGGTACGCGGGTAAGGGAGTTCCTCAAAAAAGCAGCCAGGCAGAAATGCAGGCTCTTTATGAGCATCGTCAACCTCGGTGAGGCGCTATACATCGTGGAACGAGAAAAGGGTCTATCCGAGACGCAAGATGTCCTTGCCTGCATTAGGGAACTGCCGGTAGCAGTAGTAGATGCGGACTCCCGTCTCACGTTTGCCGCTGCTCACATCAAGGCGCACTACCCTGTTGCCTACGCCGACTGCTTTGCGATAGCGCTGGCCCAGATTGAACGCGCGTCACTGATAACCGGTGATCCTGAGTTCAATAGAGCCCGAATCGACGACTTTCTGCCAATCGTCTGGCTCGAATGAATCCTTGAGACGGGCCTCTTAGGCCGGGGGATAAACCGGGCTGAGAGCCCGGCCTAAAAAGAAGAGCCCGGTCTAAAAAGATGAGCCCGGCCTAAAAAGAAGAGCCCGGTCTAAAGAGGTTCTAGCCCTCGCTGGGGCGCGTGTCGATGATGCGGTACGCCTTCAGCGCGACCGTCGGGTCGTAGATCTCCTCCATCTCGACGAACTCGACCTTGGCGCGCATCTCGACCGCGGTCACGAGCTTCGTCTGGATCTCGTTCTCTATCTTCGCCCTGTCGAAGCCCTCTTCGGACGCGACCTTCACGATCAGCTCGTCGAGTGAGAACGGGTCCTCCGGGTCCTTCTTGGTGAAGACGATCTGGTACTCCTTGACACCGGGCGTGTTGGCCACCTCGTCGCGCAGTATCTCCGGGTTTATGAGCGTGCCCTTCAGGTTGACCAGCTCGGAGATCCGGGTCGCGTATGTGCTGCCGACCACGATTACCGTGCGCTCGCCGTTCCGCCCGCAGTGCGGGCACGGCTCATGCGTTATGGCCCCGAGGTCGCCGATGACGTAGCGGAGAAGGACGGTGCCCTTGCGATTCAGGTGCGTGATGCAGAACAGGCCGCGCTCGCCGTCGGGCACGCGCCTACCGGTCTCCTCGTCAACGACCTCGAAGAAGTAGAGATTGGGGGACGGGTTGTGGCATCCGCTGAAATCGGTGCACTCGGGCATAGCTCCCTGCATCTCGGTGAAGCCGTAGGAGTTGCTTATGAAGGGATCCTCCGCTCCCATGTTCTGAAGCCGCCTCTTCATATCCTCGCGCATCGCCTGCGGGCATGCCTCACCGAGCGCCTGGATGTGCTTGGTAGCCGAGAAGTCGCGACCTTCCTTTTCAGCCTGCATGATTAAGCGTCGCATGAAACTGGCGATGCCGAGCCAGACCTCGGCTTTCCCTTTCTCGATGAGGTCCATCGCGTAGTCCATCGTACGGTGCACCGGGAACTCCGGGTACATCATCCCGGTACAGCCGTACATGTTGAGCGAGCCCAGGCCCATCATCCCTACGTCCCTGGCGCGGAAGAAACCGATGTGCGGGACGGGCCCGAGAGGAAAGAGGTTTATTCCCCGCGAGTATGGCGGGAAGCCCCCGAGCTTTGCCCCGCGAAAGAGCATATGCCATATGCCGTGCGCGTCGTGGATGGTGTTCCAGAAGGGGGTCGGAACGCCGGTGGTCGAGCCCGTCGTGTAAGTGACCTCGAAGTCCCAGTCGTAGAGGGACGGGTTTGACGGCTTCAGCTTGAAGCCGTCCGGATCCGCCATGTAGTCCTTCTTGTGGGTGAGCGGGAGCTTCTCGAGGTCGTCGAGGCTCTGGATGTCCTCCGGCTTGATGCCGCTCTCCTTGAAGACCTTCTTGTAGTAGTCGTGCCCGTCCCAGACCCATTCCATCTGCCGCTTGAACATCTCGTTCTGCATCTCGGCTATCTTCTCCTGCGGCCAGAAGAGGGGATCGTCGTCGTCGCGGTACAGGGGAATGCTCTCTATATACCGCTTCGTGTTCTCGGGCGTGACGGGGACTTTTTCCGAGGTACCGTCCGGCTTAGGGATGTGGAGAACGCTCATTGCAGAACCCCCTTTGTCTGATGCCTAACGCCTTGAACGCCGGCGTTCCTCTTTGTCTCGAGCCGCTTGCCCATAGTCTATATTCTTTTAAAGCACGTTTGGTAGTGCCCAGGTCTCAGAACTCGACCTCTATAAGGCGGGCCTCGTCCGCAATCTCGAGGATGGTGTTCTTCGGGCTCTTGTTCACGGAATCATCAAGCCAGCACCCCGAGTTGATGGCGGTGGTGCCTGATATCGGAAGCTCGAGCCTTCCGGCCATGTGAGTGTGCCCGTAGATAATTTAGACCGGGCTCTTAGCCCGGTTCTTCCATCCCGGCCTGAGAGGCCGGGCTAAAGTTGAGAGGTCAGGTTTAAGGCTACCCATTTACCGCCGTCCTTGTTGGCGACTATACCCGCCCTCAACTCCTCGCCGGCGTTCTCGGGGTTACTCCGTCCGGCTGAACTGCCGGATCGCGACCACCAGCATAACGAGGCTGAAACCGATCACTACCACAAGGCTCAGCCACATCGGGTACTCCTGGACCTGGAACTTCGGCACCTGGGGTGCGAGCTTCGCGACCTCCGCCCTGAGTGCCGGTGGGGCCTTGGTAATATAATCCCTGAGAGCCGGGCTTATGCTTACACCGGTGCTTACGACCTGAACGCCTTTGAGGGCGATGCCCCTCAGCATATCGACGCTGTAGCTGAGCGGGTTTATCCTTGTGAGAACGGTCATCCAGCCGGGAAGTCCCTGGAGAGGGAACATCGCGCCCGACAGGAAGAAAAGGGGCAGCAAGAGGAGGTTCATGAGCAGTGGGAACGCCTCAAACGATTTCAGACGCGCCCCTATCGCAACACCCACAGATGTCATCCCGAATGATATAAGAATCATGATGGGAATCAGCATCAGCACCTTCCAGAGGGTGGTAAGAGAGAACCCCAGGAACCAGGGAAAGAACGCGATTACCATGAGGATCGCGCCCTGCAGGCATGCGGTCGTTGCGCCGCCGAATATCTTGCCCACCGCCACGGAAGAGCGCGGGACGGGGGAGACGAGGACCTCCTTGAGGAAACCGAACTCGCGGTCCCACAGGATCGACATTGCCGAGAACACCGAGGTGAAGAGGATGGTCATCCCCAGTATCCCGGGGTACATGAACAAAACGTACTTGGTCTCCGCTTCCGCCCCGAAGACCGTAAAGGCCGCCTGGAGGCCCGTCCCGAGCAGGAACAGATACACAAGGGGCTGGATGAAGGCGGTGATCCTCCTTATCTTGTCGCGCCAGAAGCGTTTGAAGTCCCTGAGCCAGATTATGTAGATACCGGTCAGGAACCTTTGAAGACCGGACCCCCCAATGACCCTCTCAGGTGTTTCGACCGTTATCGACTCCATCGGTTCATCTCCGTTTCATGTCCCCCACAGGCGTCATCTCCTGGCCTTCTGGGCAGACATCTTGATGAAGGATCGCAAGTTCGTGAGCCCGTCCGCCCCCTCCTCTCGGATCTCCTTACCGGTCAGTTTCAAGAACACGTCATCCAGCGTCGGTCTATGGAGGTTGATCGCCAGAATCTCCACCCCGAAATGCCTGATGAAACCAGGGATGAACTCTTCGCCTTTTTCCACCTCGAAGCATAAGCACTCGGGGTCGGGGATCATCTCGATATCCGGGTATTTCTTCTTGAACTCCTCCTCGGCTTTCTCATCATCAGCGGTCACGAGCTTGACGATGTCGCCGCCTACCTCGCTCTTGAGCTCCTCGGGAGTGTCGAGCGCGATTATCTTTCCGAGGTCGATGATGGCTATGCGGTCGCAGTGCTCCGCCTCCTCCATGTAGTGTGTGGTCAGGAAGATGGTGATCCCTTCCCTCTTCTTCAGTTCCTCGATGTAATCCCAGATGTAGTTCCTGGTCTGGGGGTCGAGGCCTATAGTTGGTTCGTCCAGGAAGAGTACCTTCGGATAGTGGAGCAGTCCCCTCGCTATCTCGAGCCTTCTCTTCATGCCGCCCGAGTAAGTCTCCACGTAGTCATCGGCCCGCCTCGTGAGGCCGACCATATCCAGGACCTCTCTCGCCCTTTTCTCCCTCACATCGCGCGGAACGCGGTAGACGACCATGTGGAACTCCAGGTTCTCGCGCGCGGTAAGCTTGTCGTCCAGGCTGGGGTCCTGGAAGACCAGGCCTATCGACTCGCGCACCTCGTTCTTCTGTGTCAGGATGTCGAACCCGTGCACCGTGGCGCCACCCGACGTCGGCTTGAGCAGGGTGCAGAGCATGTTGATGGTGGTGGTCTTTCCCGCACCGTTGGGCCCGAGGAAACCGAAGATCTCTCCCGCCTTCACGTCGAAAGAGACACTATCGACGGCGACGAGGCTGTTGAAGTTCTTTGCGAGCCCCTTCACTTCTATTATGTTTTCGTCGTTGCTCCCGTTATTCAAGCTGACCCCTTCTTGCCCTTGTCTCTACTGTGCTGACACACGAGTCCGTTATCCTTCCAAGGTGGCCAACCGTTCGCTCGAGCTCCTTTTCGTCCTCGCCCTGGAAGACTTCCCTCAACACCCTCGCGCGACGTTCGGTCAAATCAGTAACCAGTCTTTTGCTCTTGCCGGTCAGATTTATGCGCGTCACGCGGTGGTCGGCGGCGTCCTTCTCCTTTTTTAAAAGCCCCTTCGCACACAGGCCGTCGATCATCCTGCTTGCAGTGGGGGGCGCAATCATGAGGAGCCGGGAGATCTCGGTGACGGTGGTTTTGCTACGACCCTTGATTACCATTAACAGGTGAAACTGGGCATGCGTGACGTCGTAGTCCTCGAGCACCGAACGGAAGATAACACCAGTACCCTTCATAAGTCTCTCAATGCTGAGCAGAAACTCCCCTGCGAGCTTTGCCCTCCTGTCGTTTTTCACATGCCCTCCATATGGCTTTAGCCCGGCCTCTCAGGCCGGGATATCAAACCGGGCTGAGAGCCCGGTCTAAAAATATTTCAGCTCCAGCCCGGTATCCATCAAAACTTTAGCAATGCTAATTAGCATGGCTAAACAATATAGAGGGAGACACGCCCGTTGTCAAGGATATTTTTCGCAATGGTGCCTGACCCCATTTTCGCACGAACTATTCGTTCAGGTAACGCGGCTTGTATACGGGGAAGACCTCGTAGGTAACTCCGTCCACCTGGACGACAAACCCCACGTACTGCTGCTGCGACTCGAACCGCTTGAGCTTCGCAAGGCTCGCCCCATCTATCTCTATCGGCTTTCTTGTATCGGCCGCCTCCTTCAAAGCGGCCGCGCCGGGGAGCAGTCCGTACAGCTCGTTTGAGGGCTCCAGTGCGGCCTTCTGACCGCCCCGCGACTTCTGGACCACCAGGTAACCCTTCTCCGGTTCGTAGTCCGCCATCGCTTCGTTCATCGGGTAGTCAATCAACAGCTTCCGCGTGGCATCGAATTCCCTGACGTCCGTCATGTAGACTTTCACTTTTTTCTTTTCGTCTTTTAGATTAACCGTGATGATCTGGCTGACACCGTCCATGACACTCTCGTTTATGTACTCATCCTTGAGCCCGAAAAACCCGGCCTCCTTTATCTCTTCGAGCAGCTTTCCCACATCATCGTCACCTATCCACCCCTTGAGCAGGAACAGGTGCTTGGCCGTGGGGTCGTTCCTTATCACCGTGCCGTCGCCGAACAGCCTGAACTCGGAGATACTGTCATCCCAGGGCGCCGGCAGGCCGCCGCCCGCCCAGTACTCAACCAAGACGTTGTCCGGGGACTTGTCGTAATCAAGCGACGCGGGCGCGTTTTCCCCGCACCCGGAAATGACCGCGGCCCCCGCGACTAGCAAAATCAAAAAAGTTCCGATTGCAAAAGCCAGTGACCTTCGCACATCATTCCACCCCCTGCATCATCGAGAAGTTGGGGCCCTCTGCCGAGGTTATCTTCCATTTACCGTCTTTGAACACCAGATCGAAATCGTCAGTGCCCTTCAACCTTTCGCCGGACTCACACTGCAGGTAATAGACCTCGGCGGCCACATGGCGCTTGTTGCCCGAGCCCGTGGTCTCGAGCTTCACAACCTCTGTCAGGTTGTTGGTGGAAATACCGAGCCTTTCCCTGCCCGCCTCGTCCCAGTACCCCTCCGCCTTCTCGTACCTGTCGTCGATCACCGCCTGACAGAACGCCTTTACCACTTCCTCCGGACTTTCCGCGGTCCCTGAATTCACCGACGGCGCCTGCTTCTGCCCGCATCCGACGACTGAAAGCGCTCCAACAGCAACGAACC
>JAENXM010000101.1 GCA_016649525.1 Actinomycetota bacterium | reverse complement strand
GGACGTCTACAGGCGGACGCACCCCCGGGCTTGAATTGTTTCCGCTTGTAACGTGGATTGGCGACAAATAAAATGGGCGCTGATGTGGGTTAATCAGCGAGGGAGTGTATTTGAACTTTCGCGGGACGGTATTTTTCATAATAGGACTTTTTATAGGCGTCATCCTGCACGAGTACATGCACGCGCGTATTGCCGACTGGCGGGGCGACCAGACCCCCAGGAGGGCCGGGCGCCTTACACTCAACCCGATCCCGCATATTGACCCCTTCGGGACGGTCCTGGTTCCACTAATCCTTCTTTTCTTGACGCAAGGGCACTGGTTATTCGGATACGCAAAGCCGGTACCCATTAATCCATACTTCATGAAGAATCCCAAACGCGACATGGTGCTGGTTGCGCTGGCCGGCCCCCTGACAAACTTCTCGATTGCGTTCATCCTGGCGCTGATTGGGATGTTTATAAGGCTTTTTGGTGCGGACCCGGCGGGGGGCCTGAGGTACTTTTTCGACTTCCTCTACGCTGCGGCTCAAATCAACGTGATTCTTGGATTTTTCAATCTAATACCGGTTCCACCGCTCGATGGCTCTCATGTACTCGAGTACTTCCTCCCGCCGAATGCTCAAAGGGCATATGAAGCAATAGCGCCATACGGTTTCATAATCATAATAGGTTTTCTTTTGCTCCTCGGAAACTATTTCTTCTCGTGGATGAATCCCGTTTTCAATTTAATCGGGAAAATCACATACGGTGTCTGATGTGTATGTCGTAACATATGCTCATACGCTAATGGAGGTGAGAGTTGAAAGACAGGGTCGTTAGCGGTTACAGGCCGTCCGGCAGGCTGCACCTCGGCCATTACCACGGGAACCTGAATACGATGATAGACCTGCAGGAGACGCACGAGTGTTATTTCTTCGTGGCCGACTGGCACGCACTGACCACCGGTTACAGGGATACCTCGATGCTCGCCCCTTATACGACCGAGATGGTGCTCGACTGGCTCGCGGCAGGACTCGATCCGGCGAAGTGTACTATCTACCGCCAGTCGGACATCCACAGCATCCCGGAGCTGGTGCTCTCCTTCTCGATGATAATCTCGCTGGGAGAGCTGGAGCGCTGCCCTACCTACAAAGAGCAGCTCCGGGAGCTCGGCGCGCGGGTTGTGAACACATACGGATTCCTCGGGTATCCGGTGCTGATGGCTGCCGACATACTCATTGTCGACGCGGAGCTCGTACCGGTAGGGGAGGATCAGCTGCCGCACCTCGAGCTTACCCGTGAGATAGCAAGGCGGTTCAACTCGCTTTACGGTCAGACCTTTCCCGAGCCCCAGCCGATACTCTCGACAGCCCCCAAGATACCGGGGACCGACGGGCGCAAGATGTCCAAGAGCTACGATAACTACATACAGCTGGAGGATTCACCCGAGGACATAGAGCGCAAGGTCAGAAAGATGATCACGGACCCGGCGCGGAAACGGAGGGAGGACAAGGGACATCCGGAGGTCTGTACGGTATTCGAACTGCATAAGGTCCACAGTCCGGAGCGGCTGGCAGACCTTGAGAAGGAATGCAGAGACGCGCTGATCGGCTGTACGGACTGCAAGGATATGCTCGCGAACAGGATCTCCGAGGAACTTGCTCCCTTCAGAGAACGACGGGAGTCGCTGGCGACAAACCCGGGTATCGTAAGAGAGATACTTGAAGCCGGGGCCTCGAAGGTGAATCCGATCGCGTCGGAATGCCTCGAGAGGGCAAGGCGGGCGATGAACATAGGCACTCTATAGAGGAGTGACTTTGAGTTATGAGGTCAAGATAGCCGTATTCGAGGGGCCGTTCGACCTGCTCCTCCAGTGCATATTGAGGCAGGAACTGGATATCCACGAGGTGCCGATCGCGCAGATCACCTCGGCCTATCTCGAACACCTTGAAGCCGTGCCCGAGCTCGACCTGGATACCGCTACGGAGTTCCTGATGATAGCCGCGACCCTGCTGCTCATAAAAGCGCGCTCGCTCATTCCCCGGCCTGAGGATGAGCTCGAGCTACTCGAGGATACCGAGACCGCGAGGGAGTTCCTGATAGAGAGGCTGGTGGAGTACAAGAAGTACTCGAACGCGGCGGAATGGCTGGCCGATCTTTACGGCGAACACGGCTGGTACATGCCACGACTGCGTGAACTGGAGGACGACTACTCTCATCTCTATCCCGATCCCTTCGAGGGGGTATCCGTCGTGAATCTACCTGAGGCGCTCATAGAGCTTCTGATAGAGCGTCTGACGGATCAGGTCGATACGGCATATATTGCGCCGATAAAGGTATCGGTCGAGGAGCACATCGGACGCGTTAGGAAGTACCTGGCTCCCAGCAGGGCGGGTACGTTCTCAGAGCTCGTGGCAGACTGCCGTTCAAAGCTGGACGTAGTGGCCACTTTCCTCGCGGTCCTGGAGCTCTACAAGAAGGGTGAGCTTTCCCTGAGTCAGCGCAGGCCTTTCGGGGATATAAAGATAGTGATGAGCGAGGGAAAGGAGAACAGTGCCGCCTGAAGACTACTGGGATGCAGGTGAACATGGATATGCCGAACCCGCTAAAGAAGGCGGGCAGTCTGGTGCGGAGATCGACAAGAGGGCCGTGCTGGAGGCCTTGCTACTCGTTTCACCTGAGCCGTTGTCGGTAGCCGACCTCTCCGAGTTGACGGGCTTCGAGACGGGGGCTGTCAGGGAGATCCTGAACGAGCTTCAGCTGTTTTACGATGAGAGAGGTGGCGGTCTTGTTATCAGGGAGGTCGGCGGGGGTTTTTGTTTTTACTCTACCCCGGATGCCGCCCCGTATGTCTCAAGGCTAATCAGCTCTCAGGTAAACCCGAGGCTCACGCGCGCGGCTCTCGAGACAATCGCGATAGTCGCTTATCTTCAGCCCGTTTCACGGGGGGTAATAGCGGAGATTAGGGGAGTCCAATCCGAGGGGGTCATAAAAACGCTGGAGGACCGCGGTCTCGTGTATGCTGTCGGAAGAGGGGGACCGCCGGGTTACCCAAACCTCTATGGGACAACCACGAGATTCCTGGAGAGGTTCGGGTTGAACAGTCTCGACGACCTTCCGGACCTCGAAGGGTTCGCCCCCGACGATGAGACGGTAGAGAAAATCAAGAGGAGCCTGTCCTGGGAGATCTCCGAGGAGGATGTAAGTGCCGGATCAGGGAAAGCCCGAGAGGATCCAGAAAATACTGGCGAGGGCGGGGATAGCCTCACGCCGGGCGGCGGAGAAGTTGATCCTTGATGGCAGGGTCGCCCTGGACGGAGAGACGGTAAGCCTCGGGGACAAAGCGACTCCCGGGATCGATGATATCTCGGTCGATGGCGTCAGCATCGAGACCGGGGCACCTCTCAAGTATTTCGCTTTGAACAAACCGCTCGGCGTGGTGACCACGGCCGATGATCCTCAGGGCAGGCCCACTGTCATGGATTACCTGCCGGAAGATGTGAGGAGCCTTCACAGGATGTTCCCGGTCGGCAGGTTGGACATGGACTCCAGCGGCCTTATACTCTTAACAAACGACGGGTTTCTCGCCAACAGACTGATGCACCCGAGCTTCGAGGTGACCCGGGAATATATGGTTGAAGTAGAGCCGGTGCCGGGAAGAGAGGACCTTGCCAGGCTCAGGAAGGGTATCGAACTGGAGGACGGGGACACAGGCCCGGCCGTCGTCGCAATTCGAGGTAGGATTGATGAGCGGGCGATGGTCGGGATGAAGCTTCACACAGGTAGGAAGCGGCAGATAAGGAGATCATTCGAACAACTGGGGTTCAAAGTGCATTCGCTGCACAGGGTGAGGATTGGCAGCACAGGATTGGGTTCGCTCAGGCCGGGAGAATGCCGCGAGCTCGATCCAAAAGAAGTGAGAACGCTCTACAGGCAGACTGGTTTCAGAGTTTGAGATTGGCAACAGGGAGGAGCGATGAAGGTCAGGGCTTTGCGGGGCGCAACAACCGCGGACAGCAACATAAAGGAGGACATCGTACAGGCTACCACGGAGCTCCTTGAGGAGATGCTCGACCGAAATGACATTGCGACCGATGACATTATATCCATCATTTTCACCGCGACCAAGGACCTGACCGCGGAGTTCCCGGCTGCCGCAGTGCGAAAGGTGGGACTAAGCCACGTGCCGGTTCTCTGCGCGAGGGAGCTCGATATAGAAAAGGCTCTACAGGGGACGATAAGGGCGGAGATGCTCATATATACAGAGAGGGCGCGGGAACAGTTGCGCCACGTATATCTGAAGGACGCGAGGCAGCTCAGGACTGACCTTCCGGAATAACGCTTTTCGGGGAGTGGTTTACCATGATGATCGTAATGCGTGACGGTGCTCCCGACGATGAGGTCCAGGGAGTAATAGACAAGCTCCATGCCATAGGGGCTGAGGCCCACCTGTCCAGGGGTGAGTTCAAGACGGTTATAGGCGCCATCGGGGACAGAGAGAAGATATCCGAGATCCCTCTCGCGGCGCTCCCGGGTGTCGAGACGGTCATCCCCATCATGAAGCCCTATAAGCTTGTCAGCCGGGAGTTCCATCCGGAGAACACGGTTGTAAAGGTCGGCCCGGTAGAGATAGGCGGGGAGGATTTCGTCGTTATCGCGGGCCCATGTGCGGTCGAGAGCGAGGAACAGGTCATAGACGCGGCAAAAGCCGCGAAGGAGCAGGGCGCCCGCATACTGAGGGGAGGGGCATTCAAACCCCGTACCAGCCCTTACTCGTTCCAGGGTCTGGGGGAGGAGGGCCTCAAACTGCTTGCCAGGGCACGCGAAATCACAGGACTGCCGGTGGTTTCAGAGGTCGTTGATGTAAGGTACGTCGTGGTTGTCGCCAATCATGTCGATGTGCTGCAGATAGGCGCGCGAAACATGCAGAACTTCCTGCTTCTCCGCGAGGTAGGCATGCAGCAGAAGCCGGTACTCCTGAAGAGAGGCATGAGTTCCACCGTCGAGGAGCTACTGATGGCTGCGGAGTATATCGTGCGGGGGGGTAACACGAATGTGATACTTTGCGAGCGGGGGATACGTACGTTTGAGACGGCGACCCGAAACACCCTCGACCTGAGCTCGGTTCCGCTCGTGAAAAGCCTGAGCCATCTACCCATCATCGTCGATCCGTGCCACGCTACCGGGAAGAGGGAGCTCATCGCCGCGCTCGCGAAGGGAGCGCTGGCGGTAGGAGCTGACGGAGCGATGATCGAGATACACCCGGACCCGCAGGCCGCATTGTGCGACGGCCCACAGTCCCTGGATTTCGAACAGTTCCGAGCGATGATGGAGGAACTCAAAGCCGTGGCCCCATCCCTCGGGCGCAGGATCTGAAGCCTGTTTGGAGGCTGCACTGACATGTCCGAGGTTTTTTCAAAAGTAGGGATTATCGGGACCGGGTTGATGGGCGGATCGCTTGCCCTGGCACTTATGTCCTATCCTGGTGTGGAGCGGGTGGTCTGCTATGACATATCCCCTGAAACCAGGCAGGAGGCGCGGGATGTCTCTGTTGGTGACGAGGTCGTAGAGTCGGCGGATGAAGCAGTAAAAGGGAGCGGACTCGTGGTCCTAGCAACTCCGGTAGGCGAAATCAGGCGGGCCTTTGAAGGGATATCGGAAGATCTGGAGGAGGGGGCGATCGTTACCGATATTGGCTCGGTGAAGCTGCCGGTCATCGTTGCCATCGAGGAGATCGTATCAAAAGACGTCAACTACGTTGGCGGGCACCCCATGACCGGCTCAGAGCAGGAGGGTGTTGCCTCGGCACGTGCCGACCTTTACAGGGACTGTTATTACATCCTTACGCCTACAGACAGGACCGATGCTGAAGCATTCCGTCGCCTGCACGGGCTTTTGACCGATATAGGCTCGAGGGTAATCTCTATGGATCCCGAATCTCACGACCGCGCGATGGCCACTATCAGCCACGTGCCGCACCTCCTGTCGCTTGTATTGATGGAGGCTGCCAGGAAAAAGCAGGAAAAGATGAAAAGTCTTTTTACCATAGCGGCCGGTGGTTTCCGTGACATGACTCGCATCGCCGCGAGCAGCCCTGATCTGTGGATAGATATCTGCATGGAGAACAAGGATTTCATTCTGGAAGCGCTTGGCGAGTACAGCGAAGGGGTGGATGAACTCGTCGGACTTCTCGAGCAGAACGACAGGGATCGCCTCCGGGAACTCTTCGAGGCCGCCAGGCGCGCGAGGGACGAGATGAGCGTCAAAGAAGGGTTGGACATAGAGGAACTGTATGAGGTGACCATGCCCGTTCCGGACCAGCCCGGGGTTATCAGTAAG
>JAENXM010000109.1 GCA_016649525.1 Actinomycetota bacterium | reverse complement strand
CCAGGCCGGCCTTCCCGGCGGCCACGATCAGTATGTCGGCGGCCGTCGTGTGCTTCTCCAGGTTCCCGGCCTGCGAGGTGAATATATGTGTCACGCTCGTGGTGGCGTTCCGGTTGAGCGCCAGCAGCGCGACAGGCTTTCCCACGATGTTGCTGTGACCTACCACTACGACCTCAGCACCCTCGAAGTCGAGCCCTACCCTCTCGAGCAGCTCCACGCACGCCGACGGGGTACAGGGGGCGAGTGTAGGCTCTCCGAGGGTCAGGCGACCCATATTGAACGGGTGGAAACAGTCGATGTCCCTGTCGACCCTTATGGTGTTGATGACGGCTGAGTCTGATATGTGCTCGGGGAAAGGCCTCAGGGGGAGTATCCCGCTGACCGTGGGGTCCTCGTTGAGCTCTTCAACGACCTTCACCACTTCTTCCTCCGTGGTCTCCGCCGGAAGGGTCTTCTCGATGTAGTTGAAGCCGACCGACCCGCAGTTCTTCTCGACCTGGCCCCGGTACATCCTCGCACCGAAGTCGTCACCGACCATAAGCGTGGCGATCCCCGGGGTTATGCCCTTTTCTTCGAGCCTGTTCTTCTCCTCGATTATCTCCTGCTTGATCTCATCTGCCACCGCGTTGCCGTCTATTATCTCTGCTGACATCTTTACCTCCTCAGCCCAGTTTCTCGTAGGTGACCTTCACCACTTTCTCTCTCAGCTTTTGCGCTCGTGAAAGTATATCCTTAATCGCTTCCCATTTCTCCTGGACAATATCCTTGTCATCTATGCTGTTGAGATTTATCTTAACGTTCAGGGCAGCGCACTGCGCGCCCGACTCCGCGAGGAGCGCGGCTACGCCCGCGTCGCTCACAGCGTTCACGTTTCCGATTTCGGCAGCGACCTCGGACAGCTTCGCCACCTCGAGACACTTCTCTGCGATCGCGAACGGTACCGCCGTAGCTTCCCTGAGAGCTGACTGCACAGCCTCGTTCCGCTTTGCTTTCTCCTCGTCGGTCCCGCGGGGCATCTTGAACGCCGCCGCCAGCACCCCGTACACCTCTGTATCCTTCTGCACGAGGTCCTGCAGCTCGCCCCGGGTCTTCTCGGATGCCTCCAGCAACCCGGCTATCCGGTCCTGGACATCCGCGTACTTCTCCTTGCCCACCGTAAGATTGGCCACCATGCTCACGAGCGCCGCTCCAAGGGCCGCAGCCGCCGCGCTCGCCGCACCGCCCCCGGGCTCAGGGGAGCTCGAAGCCAGCTCGTCGATGAAACCCGCCATCTTGCCTTCCAGGTACATCTACCCCTTCACCTCCTGAAGGACGTTCTTCATCATGCCCCTGACGGCGCTCCGCGCCTCCGAGTCGGCTCCGAGCCCGGTCAGCGGTTCCCCCCCCTCCTCGAGTCTCGATATCTCGGGATCATCGGTGATAACACCGGCGAGCTCGATATCCAGCTGCTCCACGGCCTCCGCAAGTGGTCCCTCAAGGGATCCCCTCACCCTTGAGACCACGAGGTAGAACCTGCGCACGTCGAGCTTGAGCTGCCGGGCTAGGTCCCGTATCCTGACCGCCGTGTCCAGGCCGCGCCTGGACGGGTCGCTCACTATGAACATGATGTCGACCCCGCGGGTAGTCCTCCTGCTCAGGTGCTCCATGCCGGCCTCGTTGTCGATTACCACAAAGCGGTAGGAATCCTCGATGCGGTCGAGTATGACCCTCAGCATGTTGTTGACCGCGCAGTAGCAACCCGGCCCTTCCGGGCGACCCATGCTGATCAGCTCGAAATCGGGGGTCTCCACGAGCGCCTGCTCTATCTGCATCTCGAGCACGTCCTGCTTCGACATCCCTGCGGGAAGCTGCTGCTTCTGTACCTTCTCGCTCATATCCTCTCTGACGCCGCCGATGGTCGCCTTCATATCAGCCCCCAGAACCACGTCCAAGTTACTGTTCGAGTCCGCGTCTACCGCGAGGACAGGCTTCAATCCCTCTTCCACCAGATAACGTGTTATAAGCGCCGAAAGGGTGGTCTTCCCCGTCCCACCTTTGCCGGAGACGGCGATGACAGTGGTCAACTCTGCCCACCCCCGGCGGCCGCGCCGAGGCGCCCTCTCTTTCGTGCCTCTTCGAGCCGGCGTGTGACCGTTGGGAAATCCTCCACGTTGGTGTGCGGTAGGAAAAGAGCCGAGATGTACTGGTCCATGAAGCGTGGGTTGGTTGAAAGCTCCAGATATGTCATCATGTCAGCGATCTTGTCGGCCTCCGCTATCATGTTTTTTGAAAGTGCCATCAGGTAACTGCCCAGAAGCGACCCGTTCCCGACGAACTTTATCTTGTCCGTATCAATGTCCGGGAGGATACCGATGATGATGGCCTTGTCTATCTCGATGTACCGCCCGAACGCCCCCGCAATCAAGATCTCCTCGACCTGGTCGAAATCTATCGAGACCTCTTCGAGCAGTATGTTTATGCCAGCGAATATGGCAGCCTTTGCCCTTATCAGGTTGTCGATGTCCACATCGGTGATGACGATATCGCGGTTCGTCCCGCTCTCGTCGGCCCATGCCAGTACGTACTCGCCGCCCGAGTCACCCTGCCGCGTCCGCTGCGTGTCGATTTCCACGTTGACCTTCCCACGCTCGTCTATGACACCGGCGAGAAAGAGTTCCGCGAGGACGTCGATCAGGCCGGAGCCGCATATCCCGATAGGCCTCCGGTTCCCGATGGTTATGATCATAGGCTCGTATGTCGCCTCGTTTATGCGGACCTGCTCGATGGCGCCACTGGTCGCCCTCATGCCGTGCTTGACTCCGGCACCCTCGAAGGCCGGCCCCGCGGAGCACGAACACGACAGCAGCCAGTCCTTGTTCCCCAGACACATCTCCCCGTTAGTGCCGATGTCGATGTAAAGGGTCAGCTTCTCGGAGTTGAACATGCCGGAAGCAAGGACACCGGCCACTATGTCGCCACCGACGTAAGACGCGACGCAGGGTGTGCAGCGGAGGTATACACCGGAGGCTATCCTTATGCCGATGTTGCTCGCCTTTATCCAGGGGAAATGGGTGGCCACCGGTATATACGGGTCGACCCTGATGTACCGCGGGTCTATGCCCAGAAGCAGGTGGATCATGACCGTGTTTCCCGATATGCAGAGGTGCGTTATACTGCAGAACTCGGTCCCTGTCTTCTCGACGAGCTGCTGCACCAGGTTCCAGATGACGTTGACGGCCGCGGACTGGAGTTTGGCTAGGCCGGTCGCGCGGGTAGAGTAGATTATGCGGGTGATGATATCCTCGCCGTATGTTATCTGCCCGTTGTAGTCAGCGGCCTCAGCGATGACCTCACCGGTCTGGAGGTCAACGAGCTGTGTGGAAATAGTGGTCGTGCCGAGGTCGATGGCGATAGCGGCCTGCCTGGGCGACGTGTCACCCTTCTCAAGCCTGACCGCCCTTATCTCCTGGCCCCGGTCGAGCACCGTGACCGTCACGTCGAAGCTCGAAGCGCGTATCAGGCCAGGGAGGGCCTGCAGCATCGGGTAGTCTATGACGACGTCCTTGAGCCCTACAAGGCGCGAGAGCTCACGCTTTATGCGCTCCCCGTCGCTAAGGTTGTCCTCGATCGTCGGTTTTTCGAGCAGAAGACGGATCTTGGTCGTCGGGGGGTTGAGCTCCCACTGCGGTAGCCGCTCGGCCCAGTCCTTCGCCGAGAGCGTGTAGCCCTTGAGAGGGATGGGCGGCTTTCTCTCGAGCACCCTCTTGTCGCCGAGCTGGCTCTCTATCGGCACACGCACATCGAGGTCCGACTCGACCGTGGAGGAGCAGGCCAGCGCATAGCCCTGCTTAGCCTCCTCCTCGGTGAGCTTCGCCTGCAGCTTCTGCTCGACCTCGCCCTTCTCTATTATCACCCTGCACTTGCCGCAGTAGCCGTCACCACCGCATGATGCGTTGATGTGCACGTCCGCCTGCATGGCCGCCCGCAGCAGGTTCTCTCCCTTCGGAACCTCCATGCAGACATTCGCAGGATAAAAGCAGACTTTGACCTTTTCCATATTAAACTCTCCGGCCCCCGCAGTCGGTTCCCTTCAGCCCGTCCCACGGGTGAATGCAATAAAGCCTAGAACAACCCGACTATCCGGCCGCCCTCCGCAAGGTCCACCCTGTTCCCGGCCGGCTCACTCGGGAGTCCAGGCATAGTCCTCATGTCGCCGCAGAGCGGGAAGATGAAGCCCGCGCCCACGGACGGGCTGACGTCGCGGATGGGCAGGCGCCACCCGGTCGGGCGTCCCTTGAGATTCGGGTCATGTGTGAGCGACAGATGGGTCTTCGCCATGCAGAGGGGCAGATCGCCAAAGCCGGCGTCGGTGAGACGCTTGATGGCCGCGTCAGCGACCGGGGTGTAGTCCACACCATCCGCGCCGTATATCTTCGTGGCTATAGTCTCTATCTTTTCCTTGATCGAGTCCTCCAGGTCGTACAGGTAGTGGAAGTCGCTCTTCATCTCGCAGGCCTTCACGACGGCCTCGGCGGCCTCCCTGCCTCCCTCACCGCCCTTGGCCCATACCTCTATCGGCTCGCAGAAGTCGGCTCCGGCCTTTACGGCGAAATCGTGTACCGCAGTGACTTCCTTGTCCTTGTCGGAGGTCCTGCGGTTTATAGTCACGACCACCGGTACGCCGAACTGCTTCATGTTCTCGATGTGCTTGACGAGGTTCTGGCAGCCTTCCTCCAGCGCGGGATAGTTCTCCTTGGCCTGCACTTCCTCCGGAATCGGCCTCCCCGGCCTCGCCTCGAACGCGCCGCCGTGCATTTTGAGCGCGCGAACCGTTGTAGTGATCACCACGCAGTCCGGCCGTATCCCGAACTTCTCCATAGCCCTCACCTTGATATGCATCATCTTCTCAGCGCCGCAGTCGGCCCCGAAACCGCTTTCCGTCACCACGTAATCCGCGACCTTTGTGGCGATGATGTCTGCCACGACAGAGCTATTACCCTGGGCTATGTTCGCGAAGGGGCCCGCGTGCATAAAGCACGGGTTCCCCTCGAGCGTCTGGATAATGTTCGGCTGTATGGCGTCCTTGAGCAGTACCGCCATCGCTCCAGCGCACTTCAGGTCCTCCGCAGTCACTGGCTTGCTGTCACGGTTATATCCTATGACTATCCTTCCGAGCCTGGCGCGAAGGTCGTCGAGACCGTCCGCCAGGGCCAGGATTGCCATGACCTCGGACGCCACGGTGATGTCGAACCCGGTCTGGCGCGGGTACCCGTTCTGCCTTCCGCCGAGCCCGATCACTATCTCGCGAAGCGCCCGGTCGCTGATGTCCATGACCCTGCGCCACGAGATACTCAAAAGGTCTATGTCGAGCGGGTTTCGGAGCAGGATGCTGGTATCGACGTACGCGGCCAGAAGGTTGTTGGCCGCGCCGACCGCGTGTATGTCGCCGGTGAAGTGGAGGTTCAAATCCTCCATGGGAACGACCTGGCTGTAGCCTCCCCCGGCGGCACCGCCCTTTATCCCGAAAACGGGTCCCATGCTGGGCTCGCGAATGCATATCATCGCATTCTTGCCTATCTTGTTAAGGGATTCGGTGAGGCCTATAGAGGTTACGGTCTTTCCCTCACCGAGGGGGGTGGGAGTTATCGCGGTCACGTCGATGTACTTCGCGGTGGGCTTGTCCTTGAGCCTGTCGATTACATCGAGGTGGACCTTAGCCTTGTATTTCCCGTACAGCTCGAGGTCATCCTCTTCAAGCCCGATCTTCTTCGCTATGTCGACTACGGGCTGCAGCTTCGCGGCCTGCGCGATCTCGAGGTCGCTGGGGACTTTTACCATTGTTCCTCCTTTTTTCACAAGATCAAAGACCCGAACAGGTCAGAAACTTGGTAGGCGATTGAATACAGCTCACGTCTTTCGCATCAACCCCTTTCAGGCATGGATTTAGACCTTAAAAGGATACGTTCGTGATCTTCGCAGACACTAACACAAATGTTGCCCCCGTAAGGAGGCACGCACGGGCAGATTATATTAGATGGACCCCTGTT
>JAENXM010000137.1 GCA_016649525.1 Actinomycetota bacterium | reverse complement strand
CTACGGTATCTATACGGCCGCCAGTAAATATTTCGGGAAGGTGCCCGAACAGCTCACGCTTGCTGAGTGTGCGATGCTGGCCGGTATAGTGCGCTCACCGAGCTACTACGACCCTTACAAGATACCGCAGGAGGTCCAGGAGAGACGGAATATTGTCCTCCGCAAAATGGAGCAGCAGGGCTACATAACGAACGAAGAAGCCGTGGCCGCGATGAACGAGTCCATAACCCTGGCCCCCCCCAATGTCATGAACGCGCAGAGACAGGCACCTTACTTCTGCGACTACATAACCGACCTGGTGCGCCGTACTTACGGGGATCAGGCAGCCTTCCGCGGAGGGCTTCGTATAAACACCACCATCGACCTCAACCTGCAGCATATGGCCGAGAACGTGCTGGCCCGTGCGCTGAAACCCAACAGCGGCCCGGACGCCGCTATCGTCTGTATCGATCCGCGGACCGGTTACCTGAAAGCGATGGTCGGAGGAAAGAACTACGCCACCAGCCAGTTCAACCTGGCGGCCCAGGGTCACCGTCAGGCCGGGTCGGCATTCAAGGTTTTCGTCCTTTCAAGGGCGATTGCAGACGGGGTATCCCCGGAACGGACATACGACTCTTCATCACCCAGGACGATCAACCTGCCTGAGGGCGGAAAATGGGTCGTCAACAACTACGCAGGGCGCGGCAGCGGGTCGATGACACTGAGGAGCGCCACCATCCATTCGGTGAACTGCGTCTACGCCCAGCTGATAATGGACGTCGGACCCTCGAGAGTCAGGGAACTGGCCAGGCAGATGGGGATTCAGACCGACTTCGACGACAACCCCGCGATCGCCCTGGGAGGCCTTTCGACCGGAGTGACCCCCCTCGAGATGGCTTCGGCTTTCGGCACCCTCGCGAACAACGGTATACACGCGGTGCCTCGATCGATCTACAAGGTCACAGACGCCTCGGGAAACGTCATAGCCGAGAACAAGCCCGAGACCCATGCAGTGCTCGACACCAAGGTGGCGGCGAAGTTGAACGATCTCCTGGAAGAGGTCGTATCGAGCGGGACCGGTAGAGGGGCAAGTATAGGACGTCCCCAGGCCGGCAAGACGGGGACGACGGAGAACCACGCGGATGCCTGGTTCGTGGGCTACACACCGGACCTGGTCACAGCGGTATGGGTCGGCTATCCGCAGGGTAGCATCTCGATGGGCGGGATGGCCGGCGGAGACCTGCCCGCTGATATCTGGGCGGCCTTCATGAGGCAGGCCCTCAAGAACACCCCTCCAACAGATTTTACCAAGCCAGACAAGGACTACGGCGACGAGCATGAGGAACAGCCGGCCCGGCAGCCCGATACCATCTCGGTCACGGTATGCGACGAATCAGGATTGCTGGCCACGCCGAACTGCCCGCACACCCATTCCCAGGAATTCAGGCTCGGGCAGGAGCCTACGACCTTCTGCAACATCCACAAGTACCGGCCTTCTAACATCGTTCCCAACGTAGTGGGAATGAGGAAGTCGACGGCGGTGACCACCCTTCAGCAGTCTGGGTTCCAGGTGAGCGTTGTAGATGAGCCGAGCAACGAGCGGTTAGCAGGCACTGTCATTTCCCAGACCCCCCCTGCCGGCACACGCCTTACCGCCGGCTTGTCGGTGACCATCTCTGTTGCGTCGGGAGCGATTCAGAGGTCGGTGCCCAATGTTGTCTGGATGACGGAGCCGGCCGCCAGGGGATCGATAGTCGCCGCAGGTTTCACGCCTAGCGTGAGCTACACATCCGGCACGCAGAACTATGTAGTGGTGGGTGGGAGCCCCGGTCCGGGAACGAAACTGCCGGTCGGCTCCACCTTCTCTATCACTGTATCAAAGACCGGCGGCTGAGCCAGAGCCGCGCCTCAATCAACCCGCCGTCTATTTCTTGAGGCGGGATACCCTCTGAAGACCCGAGAAACCACGGGTCTTGACCCCCTGCTTCTCGAGCTGGTCCAGGAAGAGGTTCAGTCCGATGTTGTCCGAGGGGATATGCCCTGCGGCGACGACGTTGATGTGCTGTTTCTCCGCCTCGGTTCTCAGCTTATCCGCCATGTGCATCGTTATTATCGTTCCAACTCCAGCCTGGGCCAGCTTCTCTAAAGCCGGTACGGGTCCTTCGGTCCCACCCGTCATGTCCACGAATAACTCTCCGGCCCTTTTCTTCTCGTCTCCAACCAACACAGATGGAGACACCCCCCTTTCAGCCGATTTCCCGTACTCCGGTTCTTCGAGAAGGATATCGATGATGTCCCCGACGAGCCTTGGCTTCTTGCGCTTCAACAGGCGGTTGAGGTGATCAGTCACCAGGTTGTCGGCCGGGGTATGGACGCACATCAGCGGCACATCCAGCAGTTCGGCCGCCTGAACGGGGCGTTCGTGGTTCTGCGGCAGGAAAGCTCTCCTGATCTCGGCCATGCGATCTTCGATCAGCGCATCCCCTATGTTGATGGGCACACCGAAGCCCGCCCACATATCCGCCTGAAGGCTCATGACGTCCGCCAGAGCTGCCAGTGCGCGTCCCTCCGGATGGTGGGCGATGCAAAGGTCGATCTTGACGCCCGTCTGGCGGAGCCGGTCGACGAGCATTATCTCGGGCGTCTCTACGTCGATACCCGCTATCACGCTCTTAACCTCGAGGTCAGCCCGGCCGTAGAGAATACGGGTATCGGAGAAAGGGTTGTTCAGTCTTTCCTTGTCGAAATAACGCTTCCTCGCCCCTTTCAGGCCCTCGTATTCCTTGCCAGCATCATCCAGGGCCTGTCTAACCCCTTCTTTTCCGCGGGGGTCCTTCGCTATCCCCAGTTCCACCGCCGACCTGTATATCCGCTCGATCTTCATTCCCTTCCCCTTTCAGTGCGTCTACCCGATGCAGACACGTACCGGTTACCCTCGACCAAGAACCGCCAGGGGTTCTCGGTCGAGCCTGCCACCCCGATCCTCGGAGTGGCTTCTATGTCCAGATGCTTTCCCACAGACCCTCTCCATATTCCAAGGGGGCCGTCGATAAGGTCCTCGCCGTTCTGCTTCAGCGTAATGCCAAGGGCCTGGGTAAGCCTGCCGGGACCGTCCGTCAGCGGGCCATTCTCGTCAAGACTGCGCCTCTTGCACATAAGTTCGGTTCCAAGGGTGGGTTCGAGAGCGCGTATCAGTACTGCGCCCGCGGCCCCATCGGGACCGGTCACAACATTGAACATGAAGTGCATCCCATAGATGAAATAGACATAAACCTTCCCTGGAGCGCCGAACATTATCTGGCTCCGGGGTGTCGGTCCCCTCCTCGCGTGGCTCGCCTCGTCTCCGAGACCCCGATACGCCTCCGTCTCAACGATTATGCCCGCCGTTATCCCCTCCGGCGCATCGTGCCTCAACTCGCAGCCGAGCAGGTCTCTCGCAACCTTCAGGGAATCGCGTGCGTAGAATGACACGGTAAGCCTGGAGCCGTTGCCGTGAGGGTTCAGCCTTGATCCCCCTCGGTAAACAGCCCCTCCTGGACGGCTCCTGTATCCGAGATAAGGATTTCCTTTATCCTTCTCTCGATGTCGTCGAGATCGAGGCCACATTCCTCCTTGATGGAGCGCCTGAGCATCGGCCCGACGTGGACCAGGTGCGAGTGTATCCTCTCAACCAGTTCAAGCGCCATCTCCGCTTCAACGGCTCCGGGGCCCTCCCGGGTCATGTCCTTGAGGATCGTGGCCTCAGTGCGGGAAGCCACGACGGGGTCCGGTATTCCCTCTATGTAGACAAAGGTCCTCCGCGCAGGCCCCCTGTTCTCCTCGATTGGAACGAAACCGACGATTTTATCGGAGAGGAAGTACTTCCCGTAGCCAAGTGCCACTATTACTCCTTTTTTGACCTCCAAGTCTCACCCCCGATGTCCGTGTTGCCCAAGTATAAGGCCAGAGCGGCAACCCCCGGTCGGTCGCCCACGGAAATAATATCATAAAGACTCCTCGCCGCCTGATACCATCGTCTCCGCGTCCTCTATCTGGCGGGATACCGCCTCGGGTGAAGTCCCCCCCAGCGATCCTCGACGCGCAAGGGAGGCCTCTACAGACATCCAACCGTAAGCTTCTTCATCGAAGAGTTCGGAGAAACGTGTCAGCTCCTCCAACGGGAGCTCGTCGACTGATTTGCCTTCCTTGATACAGTGAGATACAAGCTCGCCGACAACCTCATGCGCGCGCGGGAAGTCCATCCCTTTCTCAACCAGGAAGTCGGCAAGATCGGTGGCCGTTATGAAACTGCACCCCAGGATCTCATCCGCCTTCTCCCGGTCGAACTTCATTGTAGATACCGTGCCTTCGAGCAGCTTCAGGCAGCCGACCGCCGTGTCCACCGTGTCGAACAGCGGTTCCTTGTCCTCCTGCAGGTCCCGGTTGTAGGTGAGCGGCAGAGCCTTGAGGGCCATCAGCATCGAAACGAGGCTCCCCACCACACGACCGGTCTTGCCCCTGACGAGCTCCGGACCGTCGGGATTCTTCTTCTGGGGCATGAGGCTCGAGCCGGTGGCCCATGCGTCATCCAGCTCGGCAAGGCCGAACTCCGCGGAGCACCACAATATTATCTGCTCGGCGAGCCTGCTCAAGTGGACCATTATAAGTGAAAGTGCAAAGAGCATGTCACAGACAAAATCCCTGTCGCTCACCGCGTCGGCGCTGTTCTTCGATGGCCGCGAGAACCCGCACAGGAAAGCAAGCTCCTCCCTGTTCACCGCGAGGGTCGTGCCGGCAAGGGCGCCGGATCCGAGGGGCATACAGTCGGCACCTTCGCGCACCGACTCGAGGCGTTTTACGTCCCTTTCGAGCATGCAGACGAACGCCAGCAGAAGGTGGGCGAGGAGCACCGGTTGCGCCTGTTGCAGGTGGGTGTGACCGGGGACCGGCAGGTCGGAGGTCTCACGAGCCTTCTCGAGAATGGCCTTCTGGAGAGAACGGACTAGCTCGGTTATGCTTTCGCAGTGCTCCATTACGAAGAGGCGCATGTCGGTCGCGACCTGGTCGTTTCGGCTCCGTCCCGTCCGTATCTTCCCTCCGGAAGGACCG
>JAENXM010000003.1 GCA_016649525.1 Actinomycetota bacterium | reverse complement strand
CCGGCCCTCCCTGCCGATTATCCTTCCTTTCATCTCATCAGAGGGAAGCGGGACAACAGATACGGTCGTCTCGGCCACGTGATCAGATGCACATCTCTGAATGGCCAGTGATATTATCTTCCTTGCCCGCTTCTCGGCCTCTTCGCGCGCTTTTGCCTCCTCTTCCTTGATAAACATCGCGCTCTCGATCTTGACCTCCTCCTCCAGAGACCGGGTAAGGTAGTCCTTTGCTTCATCAGCAGTCATGCGGGCTACTTTCTCGAGAAGTCGCTTCTGCTCAGAGGCAGCTTTTGCGAGTTTTGATTCTTGAGACTTCAGACGCTCCTCCCAGGAAGCCAGCCGCTTATCCTTCTTCTCCGCCTCCGCTTCCTTTGCTTCAAGGCCTTCCTCTCGCTGCGTCAGCCTTCGCTCAAGCCTTTGCAGGTCACTTCTGCGGCTCTTGAGCTCTCGCTCGGCATCCGACCTTGCAGCTAGTACCTTGTCTTTGGCCTCGACCTCGGCTTCACGCTTTATATTTTCTACCTCTCTCTGCGCGTCAGCCATGATCTTCTTCGCTGTGCTCTCCGCCGTCGCCACTCTTGCCTCAGATACATATTTCCTTACAAGGAAACCGCCCAGAACGCCGATTATTAGAGCCGCGATTCCGATTATTGCGTAGATAATCTCAATTACCCCCTTTCGACGAAAAAGCGCCGAGCATCGCTCGGCACTTCAATATCTTCAATATCATTGACTGTCGCAGCACTTATTAAGCGCCGCTCCTGATTAAGGTCTTACTCCGTTTACTCCTAGATGCAAATACCTTATATATCAATGAATAGATATTTCCGTGCCTTGTATTTACCAATACGATTTTATTCCCGCCCCAATTCGGTGTCAACACGACCCAACGACCTGACCACTTCCCTTGCCACGCCGCCTGGAAAACCCCGCCGCTCGAGGAATCCCATCAGCTTCCTCTGTACGACTTGCTCGCCCTGTCCCGAAAGCCGTTCGGCTCTGGCCGTCCCGAGCTCGTAGGCCCTTTCGAACTCCCGCTCGGCGGGATAATCAACCATTACTTCTTCAATGACGTCCCTGGCCAGGCGTTTGTCGAAAAGCTTCTCGCGGACACGGTAGAATCCATACTGCTTCTCGACCAGCTCCTCCATGAATATTCGGCCGAATTCCCGGTCGTTCACCAGGCCACAGTCCTCAAGATAACCGATGACCTTTCCGGTCACCCGTTTACCGTATCCCCACTTCCGCATCCTGTCGCGGATCTCGCCGCTTGAACGTGGTCTATAGTCCAGGAACCTCAATGCCCTGTTCAGGGCTTCTCTTTCCCTGGGACTGAACTCCTGTTCCAGCCTACTTCCCGCGGGCACCCTTTGGTTCACCCTCGTCGACCTCGCCCGCTTCCGGTTCCTTCGCCGGGGTTCCGGATAGCCCGACTTTCTCTCTGATCAAGTCTTCTATCTTGGTGGAGACGTTCTGGTGCTCGGAAAGAAACGTCTTTACGTTCTCCCTCCCCTGACCCAGCTGGTCCTCCTCGAACACATACCAGGCACCGCTTTTCTTGATGACCCCTTGAGCTACACCCAGGTCTATGATGTCTCCTTCCTTCGATATCCCCAGTCCGTACATGATGTCGAACTCCGCGTTCCTGAAGGGGGGAGCAACCTTGTTCTTGACCACGCGGGCCCTGACCCGGTTCCCGACTATCTCTGTCCCCTTCTTTATCGTGTCGATCTTCCTGAGGTCTATCCTGACAGACGAGTAGAACTTGAGCGCGCGGCCTCCGGGCGTAACCTCGGGATTGCCGAACATCACGCCTATCTTCTCCCTGAGCTGGTTGATGAATATCACAACCGTGTTCGACCGGTTTATTGCATTGGATAGTTTTCGAAGGGCCTGCGACATGAGCCTCGCCTGAAGGCCGACGTGCGTGTCTCCTATTTCGCCCTCGAGCTCCACGCGCGGTACCAGCGCCGCCACCGAGTCGATCACGACTACATCGACCGAGGCGCTCCTGACCAGCAGCTCTGTAATCTCCAGCGCCTGCTCCCCGGTATCGGGCTGGCTGATAAGCAGCTCATCGATATCGACACCCATTGCGCTTGCATACTGGGGATCAATTGCATTCTCTACATCTATGATAGCGCCGACCCCTCCCCGCTTCTGTGCTTCCGCTACCATGTGAAGCGCCACGGTTGTCTTGCCGCTTGCCTCCGGGCCGAATATCTCTATTACCCTGCCCCTGGGCACACCACCTACCCCCAGGGCCACGTCCAGCGCCAGCGAGCCCGTCGGTATTACATCGACAGCCATGCGGTCGGCTTCAGCTCCGAGCTTCATGATGGAGCCCCTTCCGAACTGGCGCTCTATCTGCATCAAAGCCACGTCAAGGGAACTCTGTTTCTCCAAAACTCACACCCTCCTGTTCGAAGTCATTGCTGGATGCCGACCCGTCCTATGACGGAATACTCGGCACCTGTCTTCTTGAGCACGCTGCGGTAAAGAACTATATCTTCTACCCGGAGCGTCTTCTCCGGCCCCACCACACCGTCTATTCCGGTTGGTAGCCTCACGGGCTTTTTTTTGGCCCGACCTACCGTTATGTGCGGAGTATAGCTGCGTTTCTCCCTCGGGAATCCCAGCTTCTCGACACCTCTTTCAAGGAGTCTATGCAACTCGTTGATCCTTCTGTCCTCGTCTTCGGCACCAACCCATATAACTCTAGCAGAACCCTGTGACGGGAATCCCCCGAATCCTCCCACCTTCAGAACCAGAGGCAGGTACCTTGAAGATTCCCTCATAACCTCGACTAGGCCGGCCAGCCGGTCTTCCCCGCAATAACCTATGAACTTGAGCGTAACGTGAAGGTTCTCCGGTGCTACCCACCTTACCTCCTGGACCAGTCTGGAGAGGTTCTGCGCAACATCAGCAACGTAACGCCTTACCTCCGGGCTCAGCGATAACCCCATGAACACCCTTGTTTTCGTCTCACTGTCAGCGTTCATTTTTCATCAACTTTACCACTTCTGGCCAAGCAATACAAGCATATATTCAATACCCCTCTTTTACTCTGATAAGCTTCTTACGGGATCTAGATCCGCGGATTATGGAGATATCACCGGTCGATACCCCCAGATATCCCGCCATGCCAGACAGGAGTTCTGAATTAGCCCTGCCTTTCTCGGGAGCCGCCTTGAGGTAAACCCTGAAAGTGCCATCCTCCATCTTTTCAACCCTTGGCCGGGAAGCCCTGGGAATGACCACCACTTCTATCACATTTCCGCTTTTCCGGTTCCCTAGAGCGATTGTAAAACCCCTTTCAGTCCAATGGAATACCAAGGTAAGAAAAAATGCCGGGGAGCGCGTCCCGGCATGTAAGAACTTCGATCATCAGTTTACTGACTACTGATACATCACTCCCAGAAAAAGTGTTTTTCCCTCTTGTCCCTCCTGCTCTTTCTTTCCCTCTGAACTCGCTCCGTTTTTCTGTCAAGCTCTTCGAATTCAGCATACAGACTTTCACGCTCCTCGACCGGAAGCACTTCATCAATGAGGTCTGAGCTCGGTGGCATCTCGTTTTCCACTACATCAATCCATCCGCTGCCCTGTGCCACCTGGACCTTCGGCTCGATGAGCTTGCTCTGCAGTCCCGTCCTACTGGCAGCCCGGGCCTTTTTCTCCTTTTGCGCGGGGGGCTGTTTCGGCGCCTCCACCCTGGATTCGATGACCACTCTATCCAGCTGCGGTACGGTGCTGTTCTCAAGAGTCGGTGGAGGAGATACTTCCTCTAAAGGCTGCGCGGGACGCTCGGCTATTTGCGGCTCCTGCGAAGGTGGAGGTGGAGGTTGGCTCTCCTGCGGTGTCTCACGGGGAGGAGCCTGGACAGCCGGCTCCTCGATCAGGACTGGCGCCGGCTCCTCCTCTATCTTCACCTGCTCGACTACCGGCTGGAGTTCCCCTTGGGGTATCTCACTCTCGTCCATGGACTCGAGTTCCTCGACCTGGACCAGGTGCGACTCCGCTACATCCTTCAGACCCTGCATATAACGTTTCTTGATCTCCTTCAACCTAGCGAAGCTGCGCTCCAGCTTCTGTCTTTCATTCTCCGCCCTGAGCAGCATCTGCCTGGCCTGTTCCTGCGCCCCTTTGACAAGGGCATCCGCTTCCTCCTGCGCCTTGGTGACGATCGCCTCGGATTCCTGCCTGGCCTGCTCCTTTACAGCTTCAGCGGATTTCGTTGCAGCCAGCAGGGCGCTCTGCAGCGTCGTCTGCATCTCCTCGAACTCCGAGAGCCTCTTCTTTATCTGCTCTATCTGCTGCTTGAGCTCGGTACCCTCCTGGATCATCCTCTCGAACTCGTCGGCAACCAGGTCGAGGAAAGAGTCCACCTCCTCCTCGTTGTAACCGCCGAAACGGGCGGTCCGGAACTCTTTGTGATGGATGTCAAGCGGAGTAAGTGCCATTGTCCAATACCTCCATTATCTAGATCTATCGCTGCGTCAGCTCAGCGGCACGCTTATGTGCCGCACCTACAGCCCCGTCTATCGTTTTCGCCAAACCTGACCTCTCGAGCTTTTCGAGCGCGGCCAGCGTAGTGCCGCCTGGGGAAGAAACAGCAGCCCTTAACTCCCCCGCACCGGAACCCGTCTCCTTTATCATTTTGGCCGCACCCCATAGTGTCTCCCGCGCCAGCTTGCTGGATATATCCCTTGCCAGACCCCTCTCTACCCCCGCATCCTCAAGGGCCTCGACAAGAAGGAAAAAATACGCAGGCCCGTTCCCACTCAGAGCCGTTACAAGGTCCATAAGATCCTCTTCGACTTCTACCACTTCGCCGATGCCGCCGAGCAGTTTCTCAATTGTCACACGATCAGTCTTTTCCGTTCCTTCGTCAACCGCGTAAGCGGTGACCGCGGCCCTGACCCGGGCCGCCAGGTTCGGCATCGCCCTCACCACGGTCGGCTCCGGACCCAGTTCCTCCCTTATTCTCGCAATCGGTAGTCCCGCCACTATTGACAGTACGGTTTTTTCGCTATCCGCACCGCCGGCGACTTCCCTGAGCACTCCCACACTGTCCTGCGGTTTTACGGCTATGACCAATGTCCTGGCTTCCCTGGTTGCTGATTCGATGTCTGGCGCGGAGCCTGATCGATATCGCTCCTCTATAGACCGGCTCTTGGATTCGTCCTTTTCGCTGACAACTACATCCGAAGCCTTCAGAAGCCCCGACTCCAGCCATCCCTTCAGCATGGCCTCTCCCATGTTCCCTGCGCCGATAAGAGCTACCTCGTACACTTTCTACACCAGACTGCTAGAACTGGTTGAAGAAGCCCTTTTCGCGCATCCACTTTCGGTCTTCAGCGGATACCTCGATGTTGGCCGGAGTCAGCAGAAACACCATCTCCGCAACCCTCTGGATTCCGCCGTCCAGACCATAGGTAAGCCCGCTGACGAAGTCGATGAGGCGCTTGGCGAGCTCCCGGTCGATGTTCTGCAGGTTCACGATGACGGGAGTGTCGCTCTTGAACTTGGCGCCGATCTGCTCAGCATCATTGAAACTCTTGGGTTCGATCACGTGGACCCTCGCTGGCGTCTCGGGCACGGGTTGGAGTATCCTCTCGGAACTCCGCCTTCTCGGAACCCTGTCCGAGATTTCCTCGACTGCCTCTTCCCGGGCACGCATCTCGCCGAACTCATCAGGCTCTTTAAGCCCCAGCCATTCAGCGACCCTGCCCCAGAAACCTGGCATAAGACTAACCTCCTTGTTAAGTACTCTTCATCAATCCCTAATCTATATCGAAGATGGCCGTCCCCACACGCACCATCGTCGAGCCCTCCTCCACAGCCACCTCGAAGTCACCCGTCATACCCATGGACAACTCTGAACGCGTAAAATTCTCTTTGGCATGATCCATATCCCGGCCCAGCTCCCTCAGGTCACTAAACACCCTCCGGACCACCTCGGGGTCATCGACAAATGGCGCTATCGTTGACAGTCCCCTGACCTCGACATGCCTCAGGCCCTTCAACTCATCGATAAACCCCGCCAGGTCCGCTGGATCTATGCCGAACTTGCTTTCTTCCCCCGCGACGTTTACCTGCAGTAATACCGCCTGGGCTTTTCCTTCCTGTTCGGCCCTCCTGTCTATCTCCTGCGCAAGCCTTATCGTGTCTACCGAGTGGATGAGGCTCGCGACACCCACGACACTCTTTACCTTGTTTCGCTGCAGGTGGCCGATGAAGTGCCAATCCACTTCACGTCCAACCAGTTCCATCTTCCCTAAGAGTTCCTGTACCCTGTTCTCACCGAATACCGTTACACCTGCATCCACGGCTTCCAGGACCTGCTCCGCGCTTCTATTCTTCGTGGCCGCTAGGAGCGTCACCTCCCCTGGTTCACGCCCCGCTCTCAGAGCAGCGGCTCCAATCCGCCCCCTTACGGCATCTACATTGCTTTTTATTGACTTCTCCATATTTTTCGCCTCAATCCAGAGTTTCCCTTCCTGGCGGCACTGACCACATGCTAGTAGACCACCCTGAATCCACTCTCGCCGCGCGGCTCTTCCCGGGTGACTCCAATACCTGTCACCCTTGCCCCCGGAGGCCCGCTGCGGCACCATTTTATTGCTCGCTCGACACTTTCGCGTTCTCCCTCGAAAACCGCCTCCACCGTACCGTCCGGAACGTTCCGGACAAGACCGTCCAGCCCGAGCGAGAGAGCCTCCTGCCTCGTCTCCGCACGAAAGAACACGCCCTGTACACTTCCACTAACACTTACCCGAGCCCTTACTCTATCGCCCAAGTCGCCACCCGTGCCCGCTACAATAGTGCCGCCATTCCAGCCTGTCGGCCGGTATTTCCTCCCGAACCCCTGTATGAGAAATATCTCTCATCGCATTGCGTACATACCCCCGCTGAGAATATGTTCTTTCTTCTGATCCCTGCCTCCACCAATTGATATCTGCATATCGCCGGGAGGTCCAGCCTTGATGTCCCCTCATCCCCCTCGATAACAGCCTCTTCGCCGATTGATCGTCGGAACTCGCAAGCCACTTCTTTTCCGACCTGAAGACAGCAGGGTCCGATGCTGGGCCCTAGAAAAGCAAGCATCTCTTCCGCGCGGCAGTCAGGATATTCCAACAACCTACCGAGCGCAGAAACGGCGACTCCGAAGAGAGCCCCCCTCCACCCGACATGCGCGGCGCCAATCACCCTGGCGGAACGACAAACCAGTACGATAGGTAAGCAGTCGGCGGTAAGAATCCCGATAGCCATGCCTGCCCTGTCGGTTACGAGCCCGTCGGACCTCGGAACCGCAGACCAGTAATCAATGCCTCCCCTTCCCTTCTCGAGATCACCGACCCTCTTCACGCAAGAACCATGTACCTGCTGGCACAGGACCCAGTCTTCCGGAGGGATGCCCATCATATTTCCGAAGAGGAGCCTGTTCGAAGTTACCGCTTTTCTTTCGTCACCTACGTCATACGCAAGATTCAGGCTCTCAAACGGCGGCCTGCTCTTCCCGCCATGCCTCCCAGTAAAGGCCACGGTTATCCCGCTATCACCTTCGAGTTCGGGCACAGTAATGAGGTCGATACCGTCTCTCTGCACCGCTTCCAGCATGAATTCCAGGGGTTAACCCCTGTCCTCCTCAGGATTCTCGCCGATTATCTCCATCATCACCTTTGAGACGCGGTGATCACGGACCTTCTCGACCCTGAAAGAAACACCGTTGTATACAAAAGTATCGCCCGTAACCGGTACCTTGCCCAGGACCTTGAACACCAAGCCACCTACTGTGTCCACGTCTTCGTGCTGGAGCTCGAAACCCAGAAGCTCGTTCAGGTCATCCATGTTCATCCGCGCGTCAACACGGAACCGCTTTGGCCCCACATGTTCGACAAGCTTGATCTCGCGGTCGAACTCGTCGAATATCTCGCCCACTATCTCCTCGAGAAGGTCCTCGATGGTGACCAGGCCGACCACAGTCCCGTATTCGTCGACGACTATATTCATGTGGACTTTCTTCTCCTGCAGTTCTCTGAGAAGCTCTCCCAGCTTCTTGGTTTCAGGGATGAAGTAAGCCTCCCTCACCATGCCTCCTACAGCCCGGTCCAGTTGTCCCTTGCTGAGGCTTGCTATCAAGTCCTTCGCGTACAGTAAACCCACTATGTTGTCCAGGCCGTCTTTGAACACCGGTATCCTGGAGAAACCGTCTTCCATGGTCAGGCTCAGCGCGTCTTTTACGGTCGCATCCGCCGGTAACGTGATCATGTCAGGCCTCGGCACCATCACTTCTCTTGCAACGGTATCTCCGAATTCGAAGACCGAGTGGATCATCTCCTTCTCTTCTTCTTCGATAACGGCATGCTCCTCTGCGGCTGTCACCATGGTGAGGATCTCACCTTCATCCCTTACTATCATTTCCCCTTTGAACTTCTCGGCCCTGAACAGCTTCAATATGCCGGCCGCGATCCATTCCAGGACAAGGGCCAACGGTCGTAGCAACTTGCTGAGAAGCGTTATCGGACGTGTAACCCAGAGTGCCACTCTCTCAGCGTCATGGCTGGCACCGGCCTTAGGCACGAGTTCACCGAAGATAAACATCATTGCAGTTATCACAGCGGTGCCGACGGCCACACCGGCCACCGCATTATGGGTCAGCTTCGTTGTCAACCATGTAGCAATAGAAGCCGAGGCGAGTTGAGCGACGAGAGCCATCAGAAGCAGTGTCGGGAGGAACCGGTCGGGGTCCTTAATCAGTCTTTCCAGCTTTTCCGCGTTCCTGACCTTTTTCTCGGCCAGGTATCTCACTCTGATCCGGCTCACCCGCATCAACGCGGTCTCCGAAGCCGCCAGGTACGCGGCAAGCAGGATGAGTGCCGCTATGGCGATCAACGCCCATACAACAGCCATCTAGAGTCGCTCCTTCTCGCTCTTACTGTAAGTATTTCGACCCAGGAGCCCCTTTTCCATCGCCCGCATACGTTCAGCACCCTCATCTGTCTCATCATCAAAGCCGACAAGGTGCAGTAGCCCATGTACTGCCAGCATGGATATTTCCTCTTCTTCGGTAACACCGGTCTCCTCGGCCTGTTCTTTGGCAACGGGCAGGCAGATGACAATATCACCTAGCGGTTCCGGGTAAGCCGGCTTGACGTTTCGGGCCGCCGCCAGCTCATCCTCCGCCATCTGTGGAAAAGCCAGGACGTCAGTGGGTTCGTCTCGTCCGCGATACGTGCGGTTCAAATCCCGGATCCGCTCTTCTTCCACAAGTGCCACACTGAGCTCCCATCCGCTGCCCAGACCCATCTTCCGCATCAAGCGCCCCATAAACCGCTCAAGCCGACGTACCTTGCGCTTCTCCCAGGGCACCTCTGAACTAACCTCTACCCTCACCCTTACTCCTGGCCCCCGTTCCTTTGCCGATAGGATATTCGACTCTTATGTGGTAGGCGTTTATCAGGATCTTCTTGAAGACCTTCTTTGTCCTTGTTAAATCACTGAAGGTAAGACTGCACTCGTCCAACTGTCCGTCCTCGAGCTTCTCTTCAACTACTCGATCGACCAGCTGTTTGATCGTCGAAACGGACGGCTGGTTCAGCGTCCGTGCGGTGGCCTCTACTGCGTCAGCCAGTAGCAATATGCCCGCGGTCTTTCCGCGCGGCTTCTCAAAATGATACCGAAACCTGCTCTCGTCAACGGCACTGTGCTCCTGCCCCTCCAGTGCCTGCTCGTAGAAATACCTTATTATCCCTGTGCCGTGATGCTGCCGAACAATGTTCACAAGCTCTGGGGGGAAGTTGTTTTTCTCAAGCATTTCCACCCCGTCCTTCACGTGAGAGATGATTACCAGCGAACTAAGGTTGGGGCTTATGATATTGTGGGGGTTACTTTCCGCTGGCTGGTTCTCGACGAAGAACTGTGCCCTCTTCATTTTTCCGACGTCGTGGTAGTAGGCAGCAACACGGGCAAGCAGCGGGTCACTGTCGACCTCCCTTGCGCCGGCTTCGGCTAGGTTCGCGACCATTACGCTGTGAGAGTAGGTCCCCGGCGCTTTCATCGAGAGTTCCTTCAGAAGTTCTTGTTCAGGCGACGCAAGCTCCAGCAACCAGGTATTGGTTGTGATCCTGAACGTGGTCTCCAGGAAAGGGAGTGACCCCATGGCCACGATGGCGCATACCGCACCGTTCAAGAAACCGATACCCGTATGTAGCAGCAGATCCTGTCTGATCTGGATCAGCGCGCTCGCTATGAAGGCTACCAGCGCGACCCAGAAACTCGTGTAGAGGCCCGCCCTTCGTAGCTCGTGGCGCGTTGACGACCGAGATACGATCAAAGCCGGGAAAAGGCCCCCCAGCAGGGTGAACACCGAAACTGAAAAATTCCCACCGGTCACGATTCCCGCTATGATGCCGCAGGATATAACCAGCATTACAGCGACAACGTTGTCAAAGAGGACGGCGGCCATAAGCGCAACTGCCGCGCTGGGCATGAGATACCCCCAGAACGGAGACAAGCTGCTCGAGGCCACTGTCAGTACTTTCGCAACACCCGTGAATACGACTATGATCATCCCCATCAGCGCAAGAAGTCCCGGGCTGTTGAAAATGTTCGGACGGTAACGCTTAAGGAACGGTCCAAAAGCCAACAGCAGTACTGACGTGAATATCGCCATGTGCAGGATATTCATCGCCGTGAAAGTGGGCTGCTTGAACCCGAGGCTCTTGAACAGGTCAACCTGCTCGGCGGTGACTATCTCCCCCTTATTAACTATTACCTCGCCCTGGAGCTTTGTCGTGACCACCGGTTCTACCGCGTCCCTTGCCGCCTTCCTTCGCTTTTCAGTCTCTTTACTGTCGAGCATCATATTGGGTTGTACAAGCGAGGCTGCCAGGTCCCCCGTCACGCCTTTCAAAGCCGAATCCTGCTGAGAATCGGCAGCCGATCTTCGCGCCCTCTCTGACGCATCCTCCAGGCTGTCCTCTGCAACATGGTCCTTCATTACGCTCCCGATCGTCTGCGCGACAACTTCGCGCACACGCGTGCGCTGGTCGGGCGAAAGGTCGAGAAGGCTTGCGATCACATCTGTGGGTAATCTCTTTGTGATGTTCTGGTTTATCTTTTCGGCCTTCTCCTGCCGCGCCGTGTTTGATGAGTCCGTTTCGCCGACTACGGAGAAAAGATTGTTCAGGTTGCTCTCGACAGCGCGAACCACCGAGCCATCGTACGTGAAAACCTCCTGCACCACCGCCGCCGCGGCATCCTGTTGTTCCCTGGTCTTGGCCTTGTCAACGAACTGGACGGTCCTCGGCGCGATAATCGTCCTTGTGCTCGGTTTGCCGACCTCAACAAGATATCCAAATGGACCTATCTCGATGGACATTATTACGATAAGGAACACGAAAATGGCCGCTGCTACTACCCACCTTCTGAAGGACGTGGAAGTCTTTGAGAGGCGGGCCCTCATGCGGGCCACCATCTGCAGGTACTTGGTTCGATAACCCATGTCAACCGTCGGCTGGTGCTGTCATCCTTCTGCTCGACTCGTAATCCTTGTAGGCTTCAACGATCTGCTGGACGATCTTGTGACGGACCACGTCGCTCGCGTCCAGGTAGACGAACTCGACGCCTTCGATCCCGGAGAGTATGTCTTGTACAACCATCAGTCCCGAGTCCATCTCCTTGGGAAGGTCGACCTGCGTGATATCACCCGTGATCACCGTCCTGCTGCCGAACCCGAGGCGGGTCAGGAACATCTTCATCTGCTCGGGGCTCGTGTTCTGGGCCTCGTCAAGTATTATGAACGAATCGTTCAGGGTCCGACCGCGCATGAACGCCAGTGGTGCCACCTCGATGATCCCCTGTTCCATCATACGATGGAACCTCTCGGCTCCGAGCATCTCATACAGTGCGTCGTAAAGAGGCCTTAGATAAGGGTCAACCTTCTGGTAAAGGTCACCGGGAAGGAAACCGAGTTTCTCGCCGGCCTCGACAGCCGGCCTCGTGAGTATCAGCCTGTCGACCTTGCGGTCGAGAAGGCATTGCACCGCATATGCAAGCGCCAGGTACGTCTTGCCCGTGCCCGCTGGACCGATGCTGAAGACGATGGTGGATATTCTCATCATCTCCACGTACCGTTTCTGTCCGACGGTCTTGGGTCGGATGATCTTGCCCCTCGCGGTCAGAACGGCTTCCTTGAAAACCTCGGTAGGCTTGATCTCCTTTCCGCTTTTGACCATGTCTATCGCGAGTTCCAGATTCTCGGGAGTTATCACGAGCCCGTCCTCGAGCAGGTTTATGAGCTCCTCGAAGAGCCTGGTGCAGGTCTCCGCTTCACCCGCGTTACCCTTTATGTCGATCTCGTTACCCCTCGCTACGATCCTGCAGTTGAAAGCTCCCTCCACCGTCCTCAGGAAACGGTCCTGCTGACCGAGCAGTGAGACCATGTGCTGGCTTCCCGGCACAACTATCTTCACTTCGGCAATATCAGCACACATCAGGGCTACCGCCTGGATTGCTTGTGAAGTGTACGTTCACATCTTCTCCAGTGTCTCACGTACCATCAGGTTGACGAGTTTGCCGTCTGCTCTTCCTTTCAACTTTGGCATTATGCTCCCCATGACCTTCCCGAGGTCACCGGGCGAAGAGGCTCCGACTTCGTCTATCGTCTCGCTGATAATCGCCTGGAGCTCATCCCTGGAAAGCTGCTCCGGCAGGTAGGTCTCGATGATCCCCAGTTCCTCTGTCTCTTTGTCCACAAGATCCTGGCGGTCCCCTTTTTTGAACTCCTCGATAGCCTCTTTCCGCCTCTTGGCCTCCCTGGCCAGAACCAACAGGAGCTCGTCGTCGTCCAGTTCGCCGCGTTTCGCTATCTCTGCGTTCTTTATCTCCGACAGGATCATCCTTATCGTCGAGACCTTGATCTTCTCACCTGCTTTCAAGGACTCCCCGAGTTCCTTGCTAAGGCGTTCTTTTAATTCCATAAGCACTCACCTCCCAGCGGTTATCCCGGCGGCCATCTCATGAAGCGGCCACCGAGCATGTGAAAATGGAGATGGTCGACGTCCTGGCCGGCCTCCTCACCGGTGTTCACAACTACTCGATAACCGGTCTGGGAAATCCCTTCGCTCACCGCGATGTCGTTTATCAGCGAAAAGATGTCGGCCAGAATATCGCATTTTTCTTTGTCGAGGTCCTTGATCGAAGGTATATGCTCCTTCGGAACAACCAGTATGTGGACCGGAGCCTGTGGGTTTATGTCCCTGAACGCTATCGCCGTAGGCCGCTCCTCGACTATGTCCGTAGCTACTTCCTTGTTCACTATCCGGCAAAAAAGGCAATCCTCCAACGTCCTTCTCCTCCCCGATCCGTCTGTCCTAAACCTCCGCTTCAGCCGGCCCCCCGTACAACCATCGAGGTCCCGATCCAGTCACCCTGACCGGGAGCTTCTTCCCGACGAGTTCCCGGCCTCCTTTTATAACGATTCCCGCGAAGTTCTCGGCGCGTCCGAAAACATAACCTGCCTCGCTCTCCATCGGTCCCTCGACCAGTACAAGGATTATACGACCAACCATATCCCTGTGAAACCTCGCCGCGCTATCGCGTGCTACGCGCCTGAGTTCCCCCGCCCTCATGTTCTTCACCGCAGGGTCGATGGTATCACCCAGGGTAAAGGCCTCCGTCCCCGGCCTCGGTGAGTACTTGAAGACATGAACCCTCGAAAAACCGATATCCTCCATCAGCGACCGTGTGCTGTCAAACGCCTCCTTGCCCTCGGTCGGGAAGCCTACCATCACATCGGTCGATATCCCCGCGCCCGGCACGGCATCCCGTATCTCACCGACCCGCCTTCGGAACCACTGCGGTGAATAGTTGCGGCCCATGTCCGAGAGCACGACCTCATCTCCGCTCTGAAGGGGCACATGGATATACGTGCACAACGCGTGCTCCTCGTTCATCATCTCGAGCAGCCTGTCATCTACGTCGGATAGTTCGATGGAACTAAGCCTTACCCACATCTCGCCCGCATTCTCGATTACCTTTTCAACAAGTACATTGAGACCTGCGCCGCTTGCGGCATCCCGGTAGCTTCCGAGGTCGATCCCGCAGATGACCACCTCCCCCGCGCCAGCGTCCCTCAGTTCACGCACATCCTCGATTATTTCAGGCAGTTCTCTGGATTCCGGCTTTCCGCGCACATACGGGACGACGCAATATGTGCAGAACCTGCCGCAACCGTCCTGTACCTTGACCGGTACCCTCACAAGTTCGTCGCACCGCCAGACAACCGGATTATCAGAACTACCCTCGAGTTCGGAAGCGATGGTAACAAGCTCTGATTTTTCGGGGTTTTTTACAACAGCATGGACGCCCTTTGTCCTCTCAAAAGTCTCAGGCTCGAGCTCCGGCGCGCAGCCTGTCACGATAATGTTCGAGCCTGACTGTGCGCATCTGCGCACCGCTTTTCTGGACTTTCTCATTCCTGCAGCGGTTACCGCACACGTGTTCACGACCCATACATCGGGCACCTCGCCCGGGTCCGCCTTTCTGTAGCCTATACCCGCGAACTCGCGTTCCATGGAGATTGAATCGGCCCTGTTCACGCGGCATCCTAGGGTGGTTATCCGGTATGTGCGCGCCATCATTTGCTCACACTCTCCGGCTTTAAAAGACCGTAATGATACCGGACCAACATCGCCGCGTACGAACCGGCCGTCTCTGTGCGAAGTATCAAGTCACCCATGCTCGCTTTCACGCATCCAAGCTCTTCCAACATCTCTACTTCCACGCCGGAGAAACCGCCTTCCGGCCCAACGATTATCCCGATCGTGGAGGGTGTCTCTACGGGCAGGACGTCGGCCAGATCCTGAAGGCATTCCTCTTCCCGGAGAACGATGTTCCGCCCCTGTCTTGGCAGCCCGACCGATATTCTCGTCCATGTGCTGGAGCTTTGAGACAGCCTGGATCAGCGTAAGCGCAGGGACTTCTCGAACGACCTCCGTTCTGGAGTCTATTCGAGCACATACCTCATCGGGCCCAACACTCGTGACCGTCGCTTCGTACCTGATGCCCATTCCGTCCTCGACCAGGATGGACTCCCCGCGCTTTTTTCTCTGTGACTTCAAGAGATGTCGCGCTTCGCCGCCGTGAAGCGATATACGACCGGCCGCATTTTCTATTTCATCTGCAGATGCATAAAAGATGGGGTTGCTCATCCTTGAACAGGCTCCGGCCGTGAGGTGGTTTCGTGATTCATCTGCCGTTCGTCCCGTTTCACTTTATCTACTTCCCCTTTCGGGCTGCACGCAGTTGCTCGAGCAATCTTTTTTGCTCGGAGTTTAGCTTTGAGGTTACGCTAACATCGACTCTAACCAGTATGTCTCCCCTTCTGCCGCCACCCCGCTCGGGAATCCCTTTTCCCTTTACCTTCAGCACCTGGCCCGGCTGAGTGCCCGGGTTTATCTTGAGCTTGTAATCACCATCTAGTGACTTTATTTCAAGCTCTGTACCAAGAGCGGCTTCAACCATGTCGATCTCTACCGCTGTAAGTAGATCCTTTCCATCTCTCTCGAAAACTGGATGCGACTCCACGTCGAGCACCACGAACAGGTCTCCGGTAGCGCCGCCGTTTAGGCCGCCCTCTCCTTTTCCACGCAGCCTCAGGCTGTCACCACGGTCGACTCCGGGAGGGATTTTCAGCTCCAGGGTCTCCGTCACCCATCTTCGGCCTCCGCCGTTGCACTGCCTGCAAGGCTCCGTAATGACTTCTCCCCTGCCCTTGCATTTAGGGCATGGAGTCGAGCTTATGAAGGTTCCGAAGAGGCTCTGGCGCGTTGACCTGACCTGTCCCGACCCTGCGCACGTATCGCACCTGCTCATGCGGGTTCCCGGCATCATGCCGGTACCCCCGCATTCTTCGCACTGTGCCAGCTTCTCCGTCTCGATCTGCTTGTCTGCGCCCCACGCAGCCTCTGAAAGAGAAATCGTGAGGGTTGTCTGGATATCTCTACCCCGCGCACGGGTCCTTCGGCCTCCGCCACGGAAAACGGTGCCTCCAAAGGCATCGCCGAAGAACATGTCGATCAGGTCGGAAAAAGAGGTGAAACCACCAAAGTCGATCCCTGCATCTCGGCCGATCCCTCGTAGGCCGAATGCATCATAGTCTCGACGCTTGTCGGGGTCCGAGAGTATCTCGTATGCGAATGTCAGTTCCTTGAACTTGTACTCGCTGCCCGGGTCATGGCCGGCAACGTCTGGATGGCATTCCCTCGCCTTTTTACGGTACGCCCTCTTGATCTCTTCGGCCGATGCGGAGCGGCCGACCCCGAGTATCTCGTAGAGGTCCCTGTCTATCTCGTTGCGCAAACGTGCGCACCTCCGCTAATCGGGGGGGCTGAGAAGCCTACGCCCCAGATTCTCAGCCATGAACTCGACCATGCTTATCGTGCGGGCGTAGTCCATACAGGTTGGCCCTACAACACCGAGTGAACCAAGCAGCCCGGGGCTTATGGGGTAACTGGTCCCCACGAACGCGCATTTCTGAAGTTCGCGCAGGCGGTTCTCCTCCCCTATCCGTACGGTAAGGTGCTTCTCGCACATCAGGTCCTTTAACAGGTCCAGCAGGAAATACTGTTTGTCCATGGCCTCGAGCAGAGTCTGGACCCACTCCGCTCCCGCGTGTTCCATCTCCTTCACGATGTTCGCGGTGCCCCCTATGAAGACCCGCTCCTCTATCGAACTCAGATAACCCCGGACCGCTTCTACTGCGATCCTTACCAGTTCCCTGCCGGCCGGCCCGAACCCGGGGCCTTCCACCAGCGAATCTGAATCTATATTCTCGAGTGCCTTTCCTGAAATGGATTCGTCCAGGTACCGGGAAGCTCGCTCGACGGTATTCGCAGATACGGGTTCACCGAGGTCGGCGAGCATCCGTCCCACCTGCCCTCTCGAGGTTATGACGATTACCATGACCCTGTGCTCGCCCAGCATTACCACATCGAGATGTCGGACCATGTCCGCCTGTGTTACAGGGGCAAATACCAGCGCGGCGGTGTGCGTCAACGTCGACAGCAGCAGCGATGCCTCGTGCAGTAATCCCTCTATCTCCCGGGTCCTCGCCTCGAAGAGCCGTTCTATCGCCTCCGCGTCCTTTGGAGAAGGCCTCGTCCGGCCAATCAGCATGTCGACATAGTACCTGTATGCGATGTCCGTCGGCACCCTGCCGGCTGATGTGTGCGGTTGCGTGAGAAGGCCGAGTTTTTCGAGTGTCGCCATCTCGTTCCGGATGGTGGCCGCGCTGACCCGCAGTCCACATGAATCTGCAACAGTGTGGGACCCGACCGGCTTACCCGTGAATATATAGCTGTGTATCACCGTCTGCAGTATTTGCTCTTTTCTGCTGTCCATGTCTGTTTCCATCCTCAGTCCCACCGATTCTCTTTTGAAATAAATATTAGCACTCTGCCATTGAGAGTGCTAATCATTTCCGGTCAGCTCCCGCCGTCCTCCCTGGTTATCATCGCGATAAAGGCTTCCTGCGGTAGCTCGACCTTTCCCACCATCTTCATCCTCTTCTTGCCCGCTTTCTGCTTCTCCCTGAGCTTCCGTTTACGAGTTATGTCCCCCCCGTAGCACTTCGCGGTGACGTCTTTCCTTCTGGCGGGTATCGTCTCTCTTGTGACGATCCGTCCGCCAACCGCGGCCTGGATGACGACTTCAAAGAGCTGCCTTCCGATATTCGACTTGAGCCTGCCGGCCAGCTCCTTCCCTCGCGCGTGCGCAGTGTCCTTTGCCACCACTGTCGAAAACGCGTCCACGACCTCTCCCTGGATGAGTATGTCCAGCTTGACCAGAGGCCCCTCGCGAAACCCGGCTAGCTCGTAGTCGAGCGACGCGTAACCACGCGAACGGCTCTTGAGCTGGTCGTAGAAGCCGGCAACCATCTCGGCCAGCGGCATCAGATATGATATCTCCACCCGGTTGCTGGAGAGGTACTTCATGTCCAGGTACGTCGCGCGCCTGTTCTGGCACAACTCCATGACAGGCCCCACCATCTCACCGGGCGTAATCAAAAGCAGCGAAACGTACGGCTCCTCGACCTTCACCACCTCGTTTGCGGGCGGCATCTCGGAGGGGTTGTTCACCATGCTGGTCTTTCCGCTTTTGTCATGGACCTTATAGACAACGTTCGGAGCGGTTATTATCAGGTCCAGATCGTACTCGCGCTCCAGCCTCTCCCGCACGATATCCATGTGAAGCATCCCGAGAAACCCGCACCTGAAACCGAACCCCAATGCGCGCGAGGTCTCGGGCTCATGGGTGAAAGCCGAGTCGTTCAGCCTCAGCTTCGCGAGAGCCTCCCTGAGCGTCTCGTAGTCGTTGTTGTTGACCGGGTAGAGCCCCGAGAAGACAACCGGCTTCGGCCGGCGGTAGCCGGGCAGCGGGGATGTCGCCCCTACCGGAAAGCTCGTCAGTGTGTCCCCGACAGGAAGCTTGGAGATGTCCTTTATCCCGGTCGCCACGAACCCGACTTCCCCGGGCCCAAGGCTCTCCGCGGGTTCCATGTCCGGTGTCAGGTATCCCAGTGCGTCCACCTGTGCCCTTGTGCCCTCTCCCATCATCGATATCTCGTTCCCCTGCTGAAGCTTGCCAGATACCACTCTTACGAACGTGACGACTCCCCTGTAAGGATCGTAAGTCGAATCAAATACGAGTGCCCTGAGGATATCGTCTTCGTGCTGCCGGGGAGGCGGCACCCTGCTCACGACCTGTGCAAGCATCTCCTTGACGCCTTCTCCAGTCTTGGCGGAGCAAAAGAGTACCTGTTCCGGCTCAACGCCGAGTATTTCAACCACCTCGTCGCGAACGCGCTCGGGCTCAGCATGGGAGATATCTATCTTGTTGATGACGGGTACGATAATAAGCCCGTTCTCGTTCGCAAGGTGCAGGTTACCGATCGTCTGTGCCTCCACCCCCTGCGATGCGTCGACAAGGAGGATGGCTCCTTCACACGCCGCAAGAGTGCGCGAGACCTCGTAGTTAAAATCAACGTGTCCCGGCGTGTCTATCAGGTTCAGCTGGTACTCTAAACCGTCGAGCGGGTACGAGAGCCTTACGGCCTGTGCTTTTATGGTTATGCCTCGCTCCCTCTCGATATCCATACGGTCCAGGAACTGAGGGCGCTCTCCTCCCGGCTCTATGGCACCTGTCAGCTCGAGGAAGCGGTCCGCCAGCGTCGACTTGCCATGGTCTATGTGGGCGATGATACAGAAGTTCCTGATTCTCTGAAGCTCCAGACTTACTCACCTCATGGCTAATGATAGCAGATTGGAAAAGGGCCGCCGCCGGCCACCGCAGCTTATCGACATTGGGTATCCTCTATGCTAGAATCCTCCGGTACAATCCAGGAAGGTTAGAGATGCCGAACATCAAGTCACAGGTAAAGAGCATGAAGAAATCCGAGGAGCGGCGCGAGCGCAACTGTGCCATCAAGTCCTCCCTCAAAACTCGAATGAAGAGATTCAGCGCCGCGTACGACGCGGGCGAAGCCGAGGAAGCCCGCGAGGCCTACAGAGAAGCGGCAAAAGCACTGGACAAAGCGGTCTCAAAGGGAGTAATCCACAGGAACATGGCCGCCAACAAGAAATCGAGCATGTCGCGCGCCCTCAACGCGCTCAAGTAAGCAGCCTTACCCGATTATCCTCGTAATCAGAATCTCAAGTATCGCGCCTTGATACTCTCTTTCGTTCATGTAGCTGCTGGAATGGAGCTCTACCTGAGCCTGCTTGAACTCCAGGAAAGTCGAGCGAAGGCGCTCCGCGGAGAACCTCTTGGCCTGCTGTATGCATTTACTCACCAGAAACGGCGGTACGCCCAACCTCTTTGCCATCTGCTGGTAGTCGTGGTTGACCGCAAGCGATTTCACCCTTGCTATCAGCCGAAACTGCCTGAGGAGCAAGTTGAAGACCCGCAGCGGACTCTCTCCCTGTCGCATGAGCCGGTTGAACAGGTATAGAGACAGGTCCCTTCGCCTGTCCGCGACAGCGTCGACGAATTCGAAGATCCCGTGTTCCGCCGAGGGTACGACTACCTGCTCGACGTCTTTACCCGTTATCAACTCCCTGTCATCGGTGTACAGGCAGATTCGTTCAATGGCATCCTCGAGATCCCTCAATTCCCTTCCCACCATCTCCAGCAGCGCGTCCTCAGCCTCCCGGGATACTTTTTTTTCGCGCTTCTCGAACTCGTCCCTGACCCAGCTCTCGAGTTTCTGCTGCTTTCCCCTCTGGCCAAACGTGAACTTCAGGGTGTCTCCGACCTCGCGCGCCTTCCGGAAGATCTCGCTCCCCTCGATCCGGCGAATGCCGCCTGCATCTCGCTGTTCTCCCGTGCGGGGGAAGTGAGCCACGAGCACAAGTACCGTTGCAGGGTTCGGTGACTCGATGTACTCCGCCAGCTTCGCCTGCTCCTTTCGAGAGAGCTTGTCCACCTCACGCGCTATCACAAGGCGACGCGGAGACATCAGGGGTACGGTCTCAGCGGAATCGATCACGTGCTCGACGCCAACCTCACTGGCATCCAGCACCTCGAGATTGAAATCCGGGTCGACTTCGGAGGACAGGAGTTGCCTGAGCCTGTCGAGGGCCTCTTCCATCAGAAGTTCCTCGTCCCCGTAGAGAAAATAGACGTTCTTCAGTTTCTCAATGCTCTCGATCCTCTTCGGAGACATCTCTCACCGGGCCGTTTCTGCCGCCGTCGCCTTAACGCCGGATTCCGTGGTCACGCCAATTCTACCATTCCCCACCGATACCTCTATATCACCATCGCGGTCTGTCCTGAGGACGCCTATGCCACGTGCCCGCAGGATGTCCAGACACCGATTCGACGGATGCCCGTACTCGTTTTCCCGTCCAACGGATATCAGAGCTAGCGTTGGCGTGCACGAGTCTATGAATTCGGGCTCCGAGGCGTCCACGGCTCCCTGGTGGGGTATCTTGAGGACATTACATGAAAGTCCAGGGTGCATCTCACGTAACGCTTTCTGGGCATCGGCTTCGATGTCACCGGTCATCAGCGCCTTCGTCCCGACGAGGTCAACCATGATTACAACAGAGCAGTTATTCAGGTTTTCCGGTATTTCCGGCAAGTCCCCTGGCGCGTAAAGGACTTCGAGACGGATGTGTTCTGATACCGCGAAGACCTGGCCTTCCCTTGCGATGGTGCGCGGGATCCTCTTCTCTTCCGCCGCGTCTAAAAGCTCCCGGTACGCGCCGCTCGCATCCCTGGCGAGTCCCGGATCGACCAGGCGCCCGACTGGTACCTCCCTCAGTACCTCCACGAGACCTGACGCATGGTCCTCATGGGGATGGCTAAGTACGACCAGGTCAATGTGCCTTATACCTCTTGCCTCTAACTTGCGGATGATCTTCTTCTCATCAGGGCCCCCGTCAATGAGAACCGTACCGCCTGAGCGATCCTGTATCAGTATCGCGTCTCCCTGACCTACGTCCAGAACGACTATTTTGTCGGGGGCCCCGAACCCGGGGAAAGCCGCGCAAGGCACTATGAGTATTGATACAGCCAACAGTAGCGAAACCACCGGACGGAACAGCGGCCGTCCACTCCTCGCCCTAACAATCAGTGTAACCAGGCCTACCGCATAAACCAGAAGGGACGCGACCGCGACCGTGCCACCTGCGAGACCTGCCCTGGGGACGCGCGACAGAGCCGACGCAAGGCCCATGGTAAACCTGGCGATCCCGGCCGGTACAAACGCTGCCATCGTGCCCAGGTGGCTGTTGAGGGTTGAGAGCAGAGCCGCGGCCCAGCTTGTGAAGAGCAATGGCCCGACCAAGGGCACCACTATCAGGTTGGCGGCGATCGCGGTCACCGGCACTCCCTCACCACTCATAAGCACCAGCGGCAGGATCCCCAGTTGTGCCCCTGCGCAAACGGTGAGTATCGTACGCAGTCTTCCGGTCTCCTTCCGCCTCGCGCGTGCTGCAATCACTATTCCGAGCGCAGCGGCGAACGAATACTGGAAACCGGGATCTGTGATCGCCCTCGGGTTCATGACGAGAATGAGAAACCCGGCTAAAGACAGACCTACCAGTGAATCGTAATTCCTTCCCAGGATGGATCCCGAGAAACAGACGCCCGCCATGAGGGCGGCGCGCGTCGCGGAAGGGCGAAAGTTGGAAAGGCCTAGTACGACAGCCGCCATGGCAATCGCTCCCAGGTACCGCGCCTTCTTTCCTGCGCCAAACGCCGCCAGGAGCGCCAGCGCCAGGATGGCTGCCGACCCCACGTGAAGCCCGGAGACGGCCACGACATGCGATAGCCCGCATCCCCTCAGGTCGGCGAGCGTGCCCGGATCCATGTCGTCAGTCTTACTGAGTGTCACTCCCTCTATGAAGCCGGCTACATTGAGCGGGAACATGCGCTCATAGACACCCGACACCCACACCCTCGTCCAGTTCATCGTTTTTGAGACAGGATCCGGGGGATCCCGTCCCCTGTTAACGTTTTTTCCTGATGCCTCGAGTATTGACGCGGCTCCGTGGTCCAGCAGCCATCCCGAGCTCCTTCCCGCTACCTCCATCCTCCCCTGCAAGCTCAAGCAGCTACCGGGAAATATGTGTTTCTCCTTTTCCTTCCAGTCATAGAGCCTTACCAGTAGACGCTCCCCGGTCTTCCATACACTGCCGGATGAACGCACCTCCGAGACCGCGAAGAAGAACGAGAGACTACCACCATTCTTAACCGGCGGCGAAAAGACCCTTCCGGTAACGTCTGCTACTGCTCGATCGCGCGCAAGTCTCGGTAAAACCCCGTTTTTAGCGGCGGCTCCCGTCAGAAACATCGTGATCATCCCAACGACCACAAAAGCGGAGAGTATCTTGATGAACCGTGACCTGCCGCGAAGGGTAAATAACGCAATCAGGGATACTGATGCTGCTACCGATAAAAGAATTATCAGGCAAACGTTATTGCAGAACCGCCCTGCCGTTATGCCGGCAGCAAAGAGTAACAGGAACAGGATGTAGGCAGGCCCGCGCAAGTCAGATCGTCACCTGCTCCTTCATGAGCTCGAGCTTTCTTGGCCCGATCCCCCCGACGTTCTCGAGCTCCTCGACCGTGGAAAACGGTCCGTTCCTCCTGCGATATTCGACTATGCTCTTAGCCAGTGAGGGGCCTATACCAGGGAGCTTCTCGAGCTCCTCCTCGTCCGCTGTATTCACGTTTATCAGCGCGCTGGCGCCTCCCTGTTCGGTAGCGCCCTCCGATGATAGTGTCCCGTTCGACCTGGGTACCAGTACTTTTTGTCCGTCCTTGATTCTCGAGGCCAGGTTCACGTCATCGAGTATCCCATCCTGTGTTGCGCCACCGGCCATGGAAAGGGCATCGGCCACCCTCGACCCTTCCGTAAGCCTGTACAGTCCGGGTTTTACGACTGCACCCGCCACATGTACGGTGAGCATCCGCTTTTTATCTCTGGAGGAGTAGCTCCCGGTTTCCTTTACGGAAATCTGGCGGGGCCTCGACCTCATATATGCGACGACAGCCCCGAAAACGATCAAAACCAGCAATGTACATATGACCGCAACCTGGAACCTTGAAAGGTCGCCGGCTGAACTCATAAGTGCCTTCAGCCGGTCTTTGGGATCCTGGTTCGAAAAGTCATCTGCTTGCATTGCTTCACAAGACTAGCACAGCAATACTAGCAAATCAAGGTGGCTTTATCGGAACGAGGGGTTCAGACGACGATGTTCACGAGTTTGCCCGGGACCACTATGACCTTCTTGACCTGTCCGTCCCCCATGAACCTCTGCGCGTTCTCACACGCGAGCGCCCTTTGCTCCATCTCCTCAGGGCTCATGTCCGCGGGTACCGTCAGCCGGTCTCTCACCTTCCCGTTCACCTGGACGACGAGGGTAATTTCCTCCGGCCGCGCCAGGTCTTCATCGAAAGACGGCCACTGTTGAAGGTGAACGCTTTCCTCGTTACCCAGAGCCTGCCAGAGCTCCTCGCATATGAAAGGTGCAAACGGGGCGAGCAGGCTCAATACCGCTTCCACAGCCTCCCGAAGCACCTCCGAGTCAGGGGCGGCTTCAGAAGTATATGTATATATCCCGTTCACAAGCTCCATGATGAAGCTTACCGCCGTGTTGAACGCGAACTGCTCCACATCCCTGGTGACATCCCTGACGGTCCGGTGCGTCAGGCCGCGCATCGCCCTGTGTCTTGTATCCTCTTTAGAGGGAGCACTTCCCTTCTCGATAAAGGACAGGTAGCGCTCATACACCATCCGCCATACTCTGCGGAGGAAGCGGGAAGCGCCTTCGACACCCCGGTCGCTCCAATCCTTGTCGACGTCGGGAGGACCCATGAAGATGATGTAGAGCCTGAGAGAATCCGCGCCGAGCCTGTCCAGGTAGCCATCGGGGGTCACGACGTTCCCCTTCGACTTGCTCATCTTGGCGCCGTCCTTGGTTATCATCCCCTGGCAGAGCAGGCGCGAGAAGGGCTCCTTGAAATCGATCAGGCCGATGTCATAGATGACCTTCGTGAAGAAACGTGAATAAAGGAGGTGCATGATCGCGTGCTCTATCCCCCCGATATACTGGTCCACCGGCATCCAGTACTCGACCTCTGCCGTATCGAACGGTCCTTTACCCTCGCGGGGGCTCACGTAGCGGAAGTAATACCAGGACGAATCCACGAAGGTGTCCATGGTGTCGGATTCCCGCCTTCCGGTGCCTCCGCAGCGGGGGCAGGGGGCCCGCAGGAACGACTCGTCCGTCGCCAGTGGTGATTTTCCGCCTTCGCCGAGCTCCAGGTCCTCCGGGAGTATGACGGGTAGGTCCTCTTCGGGTACGGGAACCGTTCCGCACGAATCACAGTATATGATAGGTATGGGGGCGCCCCAGTAGCGCTGGCGCGATACCAGCCAGTCCCTGAGTCGGTAATTGACGGCCCTGCTCCCCCAACCGTTGCGCTCCAGTTGATCGCATACCGCCTCCTTGCCCTCCTCGTTCGGAGTGCCCGTGAACTCCCCGGAGTCCACCATGATGCCCTCGTCCTCGTATGCCCCGGTCATCTCCTCCGCCACGAGCTCCGCATCCGGCGGTTGTATGACGACCCTTACCGGCAGGCCGTACTTCCTGGCGAACTCGAAGTCCCTCTGGTCGTGCGCCGGTACGGCCATAACCGCCCCGGTGCCGTACTCCATAATCACGAAATTGGCTGTATAGACGGGGACCTTCTCACCGTTAACGGGG
>JAENXM010000131.1 GCA_016649525.1 Actinomycetota bacterium | reverse complement strand
GTAGAAGAAGTTTGAGAGGATCCCATCACGGGGATAGATCAGTTCAGCGTCGGCTATCTCGTGAAGCGCCGGGAGGTCCAGGCTGTCGAACAGCCTCAAGAAAGAGAGCTTGATCGTGCTGACCCCGCCGCAGAGGCCGCGGTTGAATCCATAGTCGACCAATGAAGAGATCATAACCGTTGATGTGAAGTGTCTGGGGAAGGGGTTGTCACCAGGCCTTTTCAGCACCGTGAGCCTGCTCACCTCTCGGAGCCTGTCCCGCGGGCAGTTCAGAAGGCGCCTCGGCATTTCGAACCTGTAATAGAGTGATTCAGTGGGCAACTTCTCTGATTCGATAATCCGGGCCGCAGCCAGCAGGACATCGTTTGCGTAAGTACCGAAGTAAATACTGTGCTTGTCGTATTCGTCATCGAAGGTGTCTAGATGCGGGGGTATGTAACCCCTGCGCTGGTATTCCCCCCGTATTAGATCCTTTATGTCACGGAGTTCACTGTCGCTTTCTGCGCTCCCCGAGATGAGTTTGATATGCTCACCACGCAGGTCCAGTGTTATCAGCTTGATGGGGTTCATGATTTCTCCCTGGCCGTCATCCATTTTAGTGATTATTAGTAACTATTGAAAGTGGAGGGCGACAATCACCGTTCAAGAGACTGGCTTTACCCACGGCGGTTTCAGTAGTGGTATATTTCTAATAAATCCCCGAAGGAGGTATTCCGATGAGCAGTTGTCACCCACAACTGAAAGCTGGTCTTTTTCTGATTCTCATTTTGATGTTGCTGGTCGGCAGTGTGTCGTTTGGCTGCGGGAAGGTCAAGCCACAAGAGACTATAATGGCGGAGAAGGTTGTAAGTGGAAAAACCTCGCTCCCGGCTCCTTTAGCCACGGGAGGGATGCCACTTAACGAAGCCCTCAAGAGGAGGAGGTCACAGCGCGGCTTCTCTGACAAAGGCCTTACGCTCGAGCAGATATCCCAGCTCCTCTGGGCAGCCCAGGGCTTGACCGAGCCTTCCAAGGGCTTCAGGACGGCTCCTTCTGCCGGAGCCCTGTACCCTCTCGAGATATACATACTCGAGAAAGGGACCCTATACCACTACCTGCCGGCTTCGCATTCTATAGAGGTGACCTCGCGGGATGTGGACGCCGGCCGCCTGGCGGATGCGGCTGTGGGGCAGCAGTTCGTAGGCGAGGCGCCGGCCGTCTTCGTCATAGGAGCGGTGTTCGAAAGAACGAGGGCGAAATACGGCGAGGAAGGTGACCGCTATGTCCATATGGAGGCCGGCCACGCCGCCCAGAACCTCCTGCTCGAGGCGGTCTCACTGGGCCTCGGAGCCGTGCCGGTGGGCTCTTTTTATGAAAAAACCACGGGCGAGGTCCTGAGCCTGCCAGCGGAAGTGAGTCCCCTGTATCTTATCCCGGTGGGATATCCGGCCGGCTAGCGTCAATAGCCTGCAGCTTCATATACAGATATAATTGCGTATAGCGGGAGCCCCTTTCCCGCTCCTGTTTTCGAACGAATGGAGCCACCTTGAAGTACGTTCACCTGCCCTTGAACGAGGAGTTGAGGAGCATCGGGGGTTACTACAAGATCCTCGAGGAGGGCGTGCTCGACTACGAAGGGCGCAAGGTCCTCTATCTCATGAAGGGTGCACACGTCGACACATCCTGCTGCGGCCAGGGTGGCATGGCATACATAAACATCCCTGGCTATCTGACCTCCTGGAAGTCCGAAAAGAACGAGGACGGACTGGACGTCTCGGAGGTCAAGCGCATCCGGGATTCGTCGGTCCAGAAAAATGTGCGAAAGATTCTTGCGGAGAGATACTCTTATATCTCCGTTATTGACTTCGACTAGGTGGTAGTTGAGACTGTATTGGGCCTTGATAGCAGTCAGACAGAAGAGGAGTGATTAAATGGTTGGGATCCGCTCATATGGGGGGTATGTTCCCCGCTGCCGGATTAACAGGATGATCATCTTCGGGTCGATGGGCTGGCTGAACCCCGCGAACATAATGAACTCACAGGGGGAGAAGGCTGTCGCGAATTTCGACGAGGATTCCGTAACAATGGCGACCGCGGCGGCGGCAGACTGCGTTACGGGTTTTGACAGAGGAGACATCGGTGGTGTCTACTTCGCCTCCACCACGGCGTCCTACAAAGAGAGGCTTTGCGCGAACCTGGTCGCAGGCGCACTCGCCGTGGATGAGAGCACAAGGACGGCTGATTTCGCCGGAGGCCTGAAGGCAGGCACGACGGCTCTTCTCGCCGCGCTGGACGCGGTCGGCGCCGGAAACGCCAACAACATCGTCGTTTCCACTGCCGACTGCAGGCTGGGGAAGATGGGGAGCGTCCAGGAGCTCATGTTCGGCGACGGCGCAGGTTCGGTCATGGTCGGTGACAAGGATGTGATCGCCGAGTTCAAGGGCTCTTTCTCGACGGGCCACGATTTCGTAGACCACTTCAGGGGTTCTGAGGCGAAGTACGACCGGCAGTGGGAGGAGCGCTGGATTCGCGACATCGGCTTCGGCCAGTTTGTCCCCGAGGCGATAAACGGCCTGTGCGAGAAGTGCGGGGTGGCGCCTGCCGATTTCGCGAAGATCATATACCCGTGTTACTACGGCGGAGCCCGCAAGAAGATAAACAAAACGCTGGGTTTCGAGCCTGAAAAGGTACAGGACAACATGCAGGCGGTCATCGGCGACTGCGGGACGGCCCAGCCGCTTATGATGCTCGCCAAGGCCCTGGAGGAGGCAAAGCCCGGCGACAAGCTGTTGGTGGTGAGCTACGGCAGCGGCTGTGACGCGCTGTACTTCGAGGTCACCGACAACATCACCAAGCTCGCGCCGCGCCGCAGCATCACGGGCTCCCTCACAAAGCGGGCCGACCTGGACAACTACTTGAAGTACCTGGTCTGGCGCCACATGGTCCCCGCCGACACCGGCCTGCGCGGCGAGGAGCAGAAGTGGACCCGCTGGACACTCCAGTGGAGGACCCGCAAGACGATCCTCGGGATGGAGGCATCCAGGTGCACGAAGTGCGGCACGCAGCAGTTCCCGCCGCAGAGGATCTGTGTGAATCCGGAATGCGGTGCCATCGACGAGATGGAGCGCGTCGTGGTCTCTGACAAGGGCGGGAAGGTGTTCAGCTTCACCTCGGACATGCTCGCCGCTTCTGCTAACCCGCCCGCGATGTACGGCTCGGTCGACATCAACGGAGGCGGGCGCTACGTGTTCGATTTCACGGACTGTGCCATAGACGACCTGGCGGTCGGCAAGGCTGTCGAGTTCAGCTTCCGCATAAAGTATTACGATGCCATGAGGGACATAACGAACTACTTCTGGAAGGCAGTTCCTGTAGCAGAGGAGGCGGAGTAAATGTCAGAAGGAATAAGGGACAAGGTAGTCATCCTGGGCATGGGCTGCACCCGTTTCGGTGAGCGCTGGGATGACAGCCCCGAGGACCTGGCGGTCGAGGCTTTTACCGAGTGCCTCGAGGACGCTCAGATAGAGAAGAAGGACCTCCAGGCGTCCTGGTTGGGCAGCCACATCGACGAGATCAACATCGGCAAGGGCGGCAATTTCCTCGGCCTGGCCCTGAAGCTGCCGCTCATCCCGGTCACCAGGGTCGAGAACTTCTGCGCGTCCGGGACCGAGTCCTTCAGGGGAGCGTGCTACGGTGTGGCCAGCGGGGCTTACGATATAGCACTGGCATTCGGGATAGAGAAGCTCAAGGACACCGGATACGGCGGCCTGCCGGACTCGCCGGCGTTCGGGCAGATGCAGGCGGCGATCGGGCCGAACGCGACGGCACCCGGTATGTTCGCACAGCTCGCTACAGCGTACTCGGCCAGGTACAACATCCCGATGGAGCGGGTCAAGGAGGCCATGGCCCATGTCTCCTGGAAGAGCCACCAGAACGGGGCGAAGAACCCCCGAGCCTACCTGCGTAAGCCGATACCGATCGAGCAGATAATGGGTGCGCCGATGATAGCCTACCCGCTGGGGCTCTTCGACTGCTGCGGAGTGTGCGACGGGGCGGCCTGCGCGATCGTGACCACCCCGGAGATCGCGAAGAAGGTAAAGCCTAACGAAGACATTGTGAAGGTGAAGGCGCTCCAGATTTCAGTCAGCTCCGGTGAGGAGGCGCTCTACACGGATTGGGACGGCGCGGGGATGCTTACCACCCAGACGGCTTCGAGCAAAGCGTACGAGGAGGCCGGTATAAAGGACCCGCGCAAGGAGATCAGCATGATGGAGGTGCACGACTGCTTCTCTATCACCGAGCTTGCTACCATGGAGGACCTGCGCATATCGGAGCCCGGCAAGGGTCCCGATGACGTGCTGGACGGCTTCTACGACCTCGACGGCCAGATTCCGTGCCAGCCGGACGGAGGCCTCAAGTGCTTCGGCCACCCGATTGCGGCGTCTGGGCTGCGGATGATCTACGAGATGTACAGCCAGCTACTGGGAAGGTGGCCCGAGGACCGCGCGGTCAAGGACCCGAAGTTCGGCCTCACACACAACCTGGGCGGCGTTCCCAACCAGAACGTCTGCAGCATAGCCATACTGGGCAGAGAATAACTTCTTTAACCCGGCCACAAGGTGTTTAGCCCGGCCTCTCAGGCCGGGAGACGTCGAAAGCGGGCCTGAGAGGCCCGCCTAAAGAATTAGACATCGAATACGGTGCGAGCCAGCTCCGCTAAGTGGCAGTCCTTCCTCCAGTCGGTGGCGTACTTAGCGCAGTGCCTGCACGAGTGCCAGAACTGAAATCCTACGGTGAGGTTGGCCAGCAGCAGGTAAAGCACGAGCAGCTTTTTATTTTTTCTCAGACCGACAGCCGGTGAGTTGCCGAGGACAGATAGTGTTAGTAGCTCGAGCGCCGCGCCCGCGGGGGCGATCTCTTTCCCTTCGACCTTTGGAAGATACAGCGAAGTCAGCTTTCCCAGGTAGAGCGAATAACATCTCTGGCCGTACCCCTCACATCTGCAGCATATCAGGTAGCGGGGCAGTGTCAGGAAGAACGCCAGCGCGCCCAGTTCGGCGAGGAGGGCCTTCCAGCTCCGCTCGTGGATGAGCCCAACAATCGCGACAACGAACTGTGCCGCGAAGATGACTAACCGTATCCCCATGATCTTCGGGTCGGGTCCGTCGTGCTCGAGGCACTCTGCGCATTCACATCTCATTTAAGCCCTCCTTCCAGGATGGGGTTAGGTCTTGAAACGTGAATCAATAAGTGAACGGGACATATCTCGAGCAGCTTAATAATTC
>JAENXM010000041.1 GCA_016649525.1 Actinomycetota bacterium | reverse complement strand
GGCCTCTCAGGCCCGCGATACCCGGCCTAAGAGGCCGGGCTAAAGAAATATCATACCCGGCCTAAGAGGCCGGGCTCAACCAGAATCGTCGCTGGCCCGCTCCTCTGTCCTTCTCCTTATCATCTCCATGAGCTCTTCGGCCTTCTGCTTCGCTTCGCGCTCTTTTTCGTCAAGAGGTTCGCTCCAGGGCTGGGTGACCCTCCACGTGATCTTTCCGCTGAGCGGCGGCCTGTCGAGAGCGCCGATGTCGTACAGCTCCTGTCCCATGAACTCAACCGGCTCTTCCTGGTAGCAGGACCATACGGCCTTGCGCATCAGGTTCGGTTCACCCTGGAACTGCAGGTCAACGAGGGTTAGCTGCTCGAGGAAGCGCTCGATCATATCGTTCGAGATATTGAAAAGGAACGGGTGCGGCGACTCGGTACCGATTATCCGTTTCTTATCATCCACCCCGTTTTCAAAAAGCGCTTTGATCGCCTCGCCCGTCAGGTGTCCCTCCGATTCAGGCCCACCGAGCACCAGGTAGCGGATGTTCGTGTTGGAGACGATGTTGCATATCACCTTCTCGAGACCGATGTTCTCGGTCTGCAGGGTGCCTGAGAGCGCTGCACCGCTTTCCGCCCCGGCGCGCACGAGCGCCTCTATCTCGGGGGGCACCTTGTCCTGGTCCCACCTGAGGATGATGCAGACCGCCACCGGCGAGCTGTCGTTACCGCGTATGTAGCAGCCCTCCTCGGGAGGGTAGTCCGGATGCGGGTCGACCTTGAGCATTTTTGACTACTCCTTCTTGAATGAATCTGCCTGTCCTACGTTGTACCCTGCGTCAAAGACAGGTACACAATGTGGAAGTTCCGACGTTTTGACCTTCTCCTCGAGAACGTCTCTTATGAACTTCAGGGCTGTTCTCCCGTCTCCGCTCTCTAAAGCGTGTCTGTACTCACGTACTTCATCATCGCTCAAACTTACAGAAACTCGTTTCATCTTCCTCGATCGCCCCTGTGGGGCGAACGATGCGGCCTGTGGCTCGCATCGGACGCCGCCCTCATCCCATTCGTCGCTTCCTTGTTCTTCACTTTCTCATCGAGGACCACCCGTAGAAACTTCAGGGCTTCTGCATGGTCCTCATCTGTGATTACCCTTCGGAGCCATATCAGTTCGTCCTCATCGAACACTATGACGACCTGCTTGTCCATCTTCCCCTTACCTAGAGCGTGTCCTCTAAGGATTCGACACTCGCTGGATCCGGTGGGAACAGGTTCCCCGCAACCTCGACCGCCAGTCGGCCTGTGTTCGCCGCCCCGTCGCAGGTGGCTATCACGACCTTGAAACCGTCTTATGCCATTGCCGCAACCTCCTTGATACCATCTAGAAAAACGACTTGATCATAATCATCAGGTAGTAGACACCGACGCCGATGAACACCACACCGGCGAACCACCTGAAGTACTTCTCGAACTTCTGGATGCGCAGTATGTGCTTTCCAAGCTCCGAAACGCCTAGCGAGAGCGCCACTGCGAACAGAATCACCGGAAGGCCGGTCCCGAACCCGTATATCGCCGGGAACCCGATCCCGCCGGTCGACGCCAGGGCAATCGGGACGAGCATCCCGAAGAACAGGATCGCGCTGTAGGGACAGAACGCCAGCGCGAACAGGATACCCAGCAGGAAAGAGCTAACCAGCCCCCAATCGCCAATCCTTTCCTGGATCGCTGCGGTGATACGGCCCTTGAACAGGGAGAACTTCAAGACGTCGAGCATGACCAGCCCGAAAAATATCAGTAGCGGTCCGAGGATCTTGTCGGCGTAGTCCTGGAAGAAGAGTGAGACTCTGGAAGCGCTGAGCCCGATCAGGATAAGCAGCGCTCCTATGATCGAATATGCGAGCATCCGTCCAGCAGTATAGAGAACGCTGGCCAGGACGGTGTACTTGCGGTTGTCCAGCTTTTTCGAAACGTACGAAAGCGCAGCGATGTTGGTAGCCAGTGGACACGGGCTGATGGCGGTCAACAAGCCGAGGATGAAAGCCGCAAGGACGACAGGAACACCCGCGAGCGGCAGGGTATCTCCTTGGCTCTTAACGCCTGTGAGGGCTGTCTCTATCTCGGTGGAGATTATCTCCTTGCACTTCTCGCGGTTGTTCCAGTTGAGCCACACGCTCTTGATCTCCCGGTGCTCACGCTTTCCCCCGCCACTTACGACGATGTAGAGCGAAGAACCGGTGATATCAAGCTCTCGAACGAGGTCCTTGTTCTCGGGGTCGTCGATGTCGAGCGACTTGAACACGAGCTTGCCGTCTTTCATCTCTTTTCCAAACTCGTCCTCGGCGACTTCCCTCGCGAACTTTTCCACGTTGTTGCATGAAACGCACCTGAACCTGGGGTGGAAGTACAGTAGCTCGACCTTTTCCACGTCATGCGGCGGAATCCATATCCGGGTGTTCCCGCTCTCGGCAGTATCGTGTCCCCCCACGAACCCGCATACAGTCACCATGACGGCGAGGCAAGCGAGACAGACGGCGAGAAGAGTAAGCTTAACGACCTTCGACATATGTCAACATGCACCTCAATTGGAAAGCAGGGAGTCTAGCTCTTTTTTCAACTGGTCGGGCTCCAGCACCCCGACGTACCCGTTGGCAACCGAGCCGTCTTTCTTGATGAAGACCGTGGTAGGTATGGTCTCGATGTTGTATTTCATGCAGAAGTTGTATTCCGACGTGTCGTAGACGTCCACGACAACGAACGCCATCCTGCCCTCATAATCGGGCTTTACCTTGTTGATGTTCTCCTCTATCTGTATGCAGGGTATGCACTTGGTCGAATGGAAGTTGAGGAGCACCGGCTTGCCTTCCGCCTTTGCCTGCTCGACAGACTGCTCGCTCTTGCTCATGCCGGCCTGCGGACCGCTGGTGTTGGTATCTTCCGGATCGACCCGGACCGGTTCACTGGCGTCAGCCTGCTTGTTGGTGTTGCTATTGCTCTTGTTCGAACCACAACCGGAAAGCAGCGGAACAGCCAACAGAATGACCGCCAGTATCGTGACGAAAGCTAACAGAACGACCTTGTTTATTTTCCTCACGGTGACCCTCCGGAAATCCACGACTTCACCTCGTCGCGCGATGGGACCTTGCCGCTCGAAACCACCTTCCCGTCGATCACCACTCCCGGCGTGGACATCACGTCGTACTTGGTTATCTCCAGAAGGTCTGTGACCGGCTCAACGCTGGCCTCGACGCCGAGCTCTTTGGCGACCTCGGATATTAGCTTCTTCGTCGTCGAGCATTTGGCACAACCCGGTCCCAGGACCTTTATTTCCACTTTCTAACCTCCTGTGAATCAGTTACAGAGACTTCTGCGTTCAACGTGATCTCATCAACTGTCGGGCAGTCCCGAACCCGGATGAGCTTTCCGTCCAGAGCCACGGCGGGTGTCATGTCATTGACCGCGAAGGCAAGCCGGTCAGCAAGATCCTTCTCACCCGCATCCCTCAAGTACCTGCGCAGGGCCGCCAGTCCCTCTTCGTAATCTTCGTCGTCCCCGAGCCTCCAGGTGCTTACGTCGAACCTGTCGGGCATGCCTTTGAGCGTGTGCTCGAGCGCGAACGCACGCGCTATCTTCTCCTGCCTGGCCGGGCTCTGGCCTCCCGCGCACGAGCAGGCGATGGGGCCTATGAAGATTTCCACTTTTCTCTTGGCCATCGACACCTGCCTTGTCCAGTGTCCTCACGCATCGGCCTGTTCGGCCGCTTTCTCTCGCGAGGGCTTGCCGGCTTTGACCGGGGCGCCTGCGTGCCGCTTGTCCACCCAGGGCTTAGTTCGCTTGGCTATCCAGACAAGACTCAGCATTATCGGGACCTCTTCTAGCACCCCAACAACCGTCGCCAGCGTCGCCCCCGACTTGAGGCCGAACAGGGAGATGGCGACCGCGACGGCAAGCTCGAAGAAGTTGGATGCCGCCACGAACCCGGCTGGAGCGGCGACCTCGAAGTTGATCCTCCAGAGCCACGCCCAGCCGTAGGCGAAGGCGAAAATGAAGTACGTCTGTATGGTAAGTGGAATCGCTATCAGGATGATGTTCCAGGGGTTCTCTACGATGGTCTTTCCCTGATAGATGAAGATGATTATCAGGGTACACAGGAGCGCGACCACCGTGACGTTGCTGAGTTTCTTCAAGAAGACGTTCTCGAACCAGTCGGCGCCTTTTCGCTTGAGCAGGTACACGCGGGAGGCGTATCCGAAAGCGAACGGCACTACCACGAACAGCACCACCGACAGGATGACCGTGTCGTACGGTATCGATATCCTGGAGACACCCATGAGGAACATCACTATCGGGGCGTAGGCGAAAAGGATTATCGTGTCGTTTATCGCGACCTGGATGAGAGTATAGGCAGGGTCACCGTCGGCAAGGTAGCTCCAGACGAAGACCATAGCGGTGCAGGGAGCGGCCCCGAGAAGAATGGCACCTGCAAGGTACTGCTTGCCGAGCGAATGGCTTATCCACGGCTTGAACAGGACGAGGAAGAACAGGCTCGCGAACGCGTACATGGTGAACGGCTTGACCAGCCAGTTCGACGTAGTGGTAACGACCACACCTTTTGGCTTCTTTCCCGCCTGGAGGATGCTCTTGAAGTCTATCTTCAGCATCATCGGGTAGATCATCAGCCAGATGAGAACGGCGATGGGCCAGGAAATCCGGGCGGTAGATGCCTTGTCCAGCACCCTGGCAGTAGCCGGAATGAAGTAACCTATCAAGGTGCCGACTACAATGCAGAGGGCGACCCATAACGAGAGGTAGCGATCGAAGATACCCAGGTGCTTCTTCTCGCCGGTGGCCACCTCGCAGGCTTCCTCCGCTGATTTCGGCGCGATGGTACCGTCGATGCAATGGGGAACCGGGAGTTCGTCCTTTTTCGAGTCGTTGTCGGTCACTCTCTACCTCACTATTCTGCCGTACTCAACGTACGCGTCTAGCACACGCTCACCTGCTGTCTGCCCACGGCCACGTTCCTCCAGTCGACGTACTCGGCGAATATCTCGTTCACCCTCTTCAGATAGTCAACGTCGATGGAGTAAAGGGAGCGCGTCGCCTCTTTTCTCATTCGGAGAAACCCGGCATCCTTGAGCACATGGAGGTGGTGGGACGTCAGCTGCTGAGAGACACCGAGCTCCTGCTCGATGTCGCATACGCACGCCTCGCCCTTGCTCAAGAAACAGATTATCCTCAGCCGGCTGGGGTCGGAGAGTGTTTTAAGGCCCTCGGCGAGCTCGACGATCCTCGGGTCATTCCTGCACGTCAATGGTTCTCTACCCAAATCCCGCACCTCCTTGAAAAACGCTTGTTTTTACAAATGACTGGTTGTATAGTATCATCAGACTGTTGATAAATCAAGGGCTCCAAGGAGGACGAAATGGGAGATACGGAAAAACCCGGCCTGATAATGTGCGTCTGCACCGGGAAGTGCCCCGGTTTCGCGAAGATGGACATATGGGATTTCATAAACAGGGTGAGGATGGAGCTTTCCGTGGAATACGGCTTTATCCACCCGCAGCTCTGCGAAGAGGACGGGGACAGGTTCCTCTCCGATTTCCTGAAGGGGAAAAGAAAGGTCATAGTGGCAGGCTGCGCGCCCAACATGCAGTACAAGCTTTTCAGGGACGCTTTTACGAACGCCGGGATGGACGTAAAGCGCGACCTTATCCCCCTGGATATCAGGGAGATGACGACCGAGGAGGCCGTCAGGAAGGTCGAGGATGCGCTTGCGGAGACGGGGGCGGTTGCAGGTGAGTGAGGAGACTTTCATGGGTGTCCCGCGCAAGGATATACCCTGGTGCCCCGCCATAGATTACGAAAAGTGTGACTACTGCATGGAATGCGACGAGTTCTGCCCCCACGGTGTTTTCGAGCGCAGGGAGGGCGAGGAGAAAAAGCTCGTGGTAGCGCACCCTGAGAACTGTGTCGTATTCTGCAAGGTGTGCGCCAAGACATGTGGGCCGGACGCCCTTTCCTTTCCCGACAAGACCGAGACGTTGGAGCTCATAAAGAGACTGCGTGAGGATAAACGGGATGGCTGAAAAGAATAAACCAGTGGTCCTTCCCTGTAACGGCATAGATAAGGAAGCGGGGGCGATCTCCCGTGAACTGGCCCTTCTTCTATTGGAGAAAGGCGCTGACGTTATCTGCCCGGTCCTTTACCAGAGTAACCCGAAGCGCTATCAGAAGAAGCTTGAGAGCGGAAAGCTTCTGGTCATCGACGGCTGCAAGACGGGCTGCGCAAGCAAGCTCGCAAGAGAGCACGGTTTGAAGATCGCGAAGAAGGCGACGGTCAACGAGCTTCTCAAGGAGGAAAACCTGAAGTCCGGCAAGAGCCCTGTGATCGGGACGGAAAAGCTCGGCCTGCTTCCCGCCTGGGCAGAAAGGCTGGAGGAACTGGAAGATATCGTGGCTGAAGAGGGAGGTACTCATTTCAAGACCCCTGTCTCTTTTCGCCAGTTCGCGTTTGATAAGTTCATCTTCAAAGTCCCGGAGGCCGGGTATTTCTTCAACGAGAACGACTGCTGGGCCAGGGTGGAAGGCGATAGGGCCCGCCTGGGTGTATCCGACTACGTGCAGCAGAGCGCGTCGGACATCATATTCTTCGAGCCTCCCGAGGTCGGGAAGGAGCTTAACATGTTCGACGAAGCCGGCTCCATCGAATCGACCAAGACGGCCCTGGACATAATCTCGCCGGTGAGCGGAACGGTGACAGCGGTAAACCAGGAGCTTGTTGAAGCGCCGGAGTTGATCAACTCAGATCCATACGTGGCTGGCTGGGCCGTGGAGGTGGCGCTTTCGGACTTTGAAAGCGACCGTGAGCTGCTGATGGACTGCGCCGGGTACTTCGATTACCTGAACGAAAAGGTCAAGAAAGAGTACCGGAAAAGGTACGGGGGCAAGTAGAGGCATTCGACATGGAAAAGGACATGGTATACGTGATCCCATGCAGCGGCATAGGCAAGGCGTCGGCCTCGGTGGGCAGGGAGGCCGCCTACACGGTGGTGGAAGACGAGCGGCCTGGAGTTTCCGACACACTCTGCCTTTCCCTGCTTACCCTGGGGGATGAGGAGGCGCAGGATAAGGTCCGCCGGCACAGAGTAATCACGATCGATGGCTGCGCCAGGGATTGCGCGAAAAAGAACGTCGAGGCTGCCGGCGGGACGCCCGGCTCCTCTCACCGCGTACATGATTACCTCAAGAAACACAAGGATTTAAAGCCTGAAGGGGTACTCGATATAGGTGAAGGCGGAAGAAGGCTCGCGCACCTGATTGCAGAGGATGTCTCTAGCGAGATAGACGACATGGTAAAGGGGAGATAAGTTCGTGGAGGTGAGACTACTGTGAAGAAGGTAGGGGTCATATCGTGTTCCGGCGAGTCTGAGCCGGAGGGCACGATAGCGCGCAACGCGGTGCGGCTCGTGATGGAGAAGTACCGCCCCGGGGCGACGGTCTCGCTCTGCCTTCCTCTTTACCTTGCGGGCGATGAAGGGGAAAGGGACTTCGCGCGCAGGTTCCCTGTGATAGCGGTGGACGGCTGCGGCAAAGCATGCGCCAAGTGGGCCACCGAGAAGTACAGCGGTAAAGTCCAGGACTGTGTTGACATAGGGGAGTTGCTCAAGGAATGGGGCGTTTCGGAGAGGCTTTCCCGCTCTCATCCCGGAAGGCTTGAGAACGAGGTTACCGAGCGGGTCGCCAGGGAAATAATTAAGAAGATGGACGAGATCACCGGGTGAAAGAGATGTCGATCTCATTTGTGCGTGAAACTGAGACTTTCGACCCAGTGGAGAACCTTCACCGGGAAGCCTTCTATATCGACCATCTTACTTTGCCGGCAGCGCGCGTATGGAGAAACACCGAATGCGTGGTGCTGGGAAAGTTTCTCAGGGCACAGGATGAGGTCCATGTTGAGAGGGCGCGGGCTGTCGGGATACCGGTCCTGAAGAGGATAAGCGGGGGAGGAGCCGTTTTCCACGACTTGGGGAACATTAACTACTCGATCTATCTGCCGGCCGGGATGCTGTCTGGCTGGAGCATAGATGAAAGCCTGAAAGTGCTTTCCTATCCGGTTTTGCTGGCCCTTGAGTCTCTCGGACTTCCATGGGAATGGGTTCCTCCGAACAATATTTACGTCGAGGGGAGAAAGGTCTCCGGTTCAGCCCAGGCAAGGAAGAAGTGTGGTCTTCTTCATCACGGGACACTACTCGTCTCCTGTGACCTTGCAAGGATGCGGTCTCTGCTCAAGGATGGCGGCCGCAGCAAGGTCGCTGGGGTAGTGAACCTAAATGAGCTCCTGTCTGAGGTTGACACGGAGACGGTCGAGAAGCTACTGGCCGACTTACTGATCTCCGGGTGGCCTGCTGAGCTTTGTTGAATGGCCGTCGTATTCCACCTCCACCAGAGTGGTTGATAACCTCCATGGACCGGCTCCTTCCGGCAGTCGTGGATTCACCCTGATCCCTTCCGGCGTGCCTTCCACCCCGAGCACCTTGAGAAGCGCCAGAAGAGGGCCCGCGTGGACGTTCGAGTTCATCACGGGGTACTCGATCATCGGCGTGGCTGGATGAACGAATGTCTCGCCCGGCCGCTCGGCATAATGAGCGTTGTACGAGTCGGGGCCGCTCCAGATCCCGTACCAGACATGGGGGTATGCGCGTGCGTGCGCGGCGAGTGACTGCTTCTCGAGACTGCGCCAGGCGAGGTCCGGATCGTGGAGCGCATATGCCCATGCGAGCAGCCCGTTGATTGCCGCCCACACCCCGCCGTTGCAGTCCCAGCCGGGCGCCAGCATCCCGTAACGGATGCGGTGGGGACGGTCGAGGATCGTGGCGCCTACCGGGGACGGGTTGTCGCAAAGCTCCGCGATAGTGCGCACGAGCGTTTTACGCTGCTCGTCGCTCCCGATACCGGCGATCAGGCACCAGGCCTGGGCGTCCAGGAAGAGGTGGTCGTCTCCGATCGGGCTGCCCCTTCCGTCCCAGCCTCTCAGGAACCAGCGGCCGCGCCATGCGTCCTCCATGACCGACTTCAAGTCCCTGGCGAAGTCGCGCATCGCCGCCGCTTCCCGTGGGTGTGAATCGGCTACAAGTTCCGCGGCCCGCGGCAGGGCGTAAACGGCAAGCGCGGTATTAAACGCCGACTCGCCGTCCTTATGGAAGGCGCGGCTTCGGGAGGCCATCATGGCGATAGGGTCGCTCCAGTCACCGCTGCCGACTCGAAGCATTCCATGCTCCCCGAGACCGACCCCGTCGCGGGTGTAATCCCAGGCAAGAAGGGCGCGCTCGCGCACTGTAGAGGACCCGGCCTTTTTTCTGCCCCGGGGATAGAAGGTCACCTGTTCATCGAGGAACGCGAAATCGCCTGTTGCCCATACGTACTCGGTGAGCGCCCAGAGGAAGAAAAGCGGAAGGTCTGTCGGCGTCTCGTGTATCACGCCGGAAGTGCAGGCGCCCTGCCCGTGGTGCGCGTAGTAAACGGCGCCATCGGAACGTGTCATCCGCATGATGATTCGCAGCAGGTCTTTGGCGCCGGCCGGGTCGAGGTAAGTCAGCGGCACAGAGGTAATAGCGTAGTCACGGGGCGCTCCCTGCACCCCGTGGAGGAAGCCGTAGGCGGAGCCCTGTGTAACATACTGGCAGTCGAAAAACGCGTCGCGGACTTTCGATGAGCGCAGGTAGTAAGCGTGCCAGAAGACCTCGCGTGCGAGTCCCGTGTGAGCCTTTGTCTCTAGCAGTGTCACTCCTCGCCAGGACCGGGCTGTCTCGGAGCGGTCGGCAGCTCTTAGCTTCTCGATCAGTCCGGGTATTTCACCTGGCCTCGCGATTCCGACGGCGAACGACAGGGACTTGCTTCTCCCGCCGGGAGAGAGCGGCACTCCGAACCGGGCGGTAACGCTACCTTTGTCGGCCCCGGCCTCGGGAATGGCTCCGTCTTCTGAAACGAGTGCAAGGAAAACCGCGCCGGGAATACGCACGAACACGGACGGTCGTGAAGGCAGTGCATAATCGCTGCTTACCTTGGGCATGAGGATTATCGCGCCGAGTTCGGAATCAAAGCCGCCCTCCAGTGAAAGACGTGTGGCGTAAAGGTGGCGGTAACCCTCCGTGAGAGTCCGCGAAAGTGATGAGACGGTGAACATCGTATGCCAGATGATTTTGTACAAGGACGAGTAACCCCCCGGCGCCGGCAACCGTTTTGACATGAGTCCGCCAAGCAGGAACGGGTAAGGTTTGAAACCCCAAAGCTCCATGTACTCGGCGTCGGGGAGGCCAGTTCCTTCCCTCGCGGTAATCTCCACGTCGACCCGGAGCCCCGGCACATCCCCGAACGGAGCCCAAACGCGGCGGTGAAGCTCGAGCTCAGGTGACGTCGCTTTCCACTCGGCGTACCCCGTCCCCCAGCGCGCTTCTATCGCAGCGCCCTGTGTGAAGGGCGAAAGAAGGTCGCGGCCCTGACTGACTCTGACGGCCCACATGCCTCCGAGCTCATCCGGGTGATCGGGGTCGACCCCGTTGAGACGGATGAACCCACCTTCGGACGCATAAAGTGACGTCCATCCGCCAGCGTGAGCGGTGGCCGTGACGCGGTCGTTGCCGACCTGGTGCCAGGCGCGGCGCCGGTCTCCACAGGGGAGGACCAACGCGACATTATCCGGCGGGGCCGTCTCGAGATCGAAACAGGGAAGCCCGTCTTCATCAGCCGCCCAGTTGCCGAAAAAACCGCCCTCATCCATAGACTCGCCTCTCCTGTTTTCGTTGTATAATTAACCATTATTAAGCCCGGCCTCTCAGGCCGGGGTCGGTGAACCGGGCTAAGAGCCCGGTCTAAATTTGTTCCGCCTTCTCTATCGGGAAGATGACCTCGGTCCGGTAGTCCGCCGGGTTGTCGACCATCTGGGGGCCTACCAGGTAGACCTCGCG